>CALZBV010000088.1 GCA_945622055.1 uncultured Clostridia bacterium | reverse complement strand
GCAATTGTTGCTGCAATGATTCGGGCAGATCTTCTGATTCTGCTGTCGGATATTGACGGACTTTACACGGATGACCCCCGCAAAAATCCGGCTGCAGACTTTATTGACCTTGTTCCGGAGCTTACGGATGAGTATATCGGTATGGGAAAGGGCGCCGGAAGCTCCGTTGGAACCGGCGGAATGCAGACAAAGCTTTCTGCTGCCAGAATTTGTGCAGATTCCGGTGCAGACATGATCATTGCGAATGGAAATGACATCGAAAATATTCGTCGAATTGTTCAGGGGGAGCGTATCGGAACACTGTTTCTTGCACATCAGGTGACTGATTTTAACCTGATTGACTACCTCTCCGGAAAATAATCGAAGCCGTTCAGACGAAAAGATTGGAGGAACCAGCTATGTCAATGGATGACAAAATAAAGCGAATCAATGAATTATATCATAAATCCAAAACTCCGGAAGGTCTTACGGAAGCAGAAAAGGAAGAGCAGGCTGCACTTCGCAGGGAATATGTACTTTCGATAAGAAAAAATCTTCGCGCTTCTCTTGACAATGTTTCGATTGTTGAGAAAGACGGCTCAATTACCAATTTAAAGGATAAAATCAAAAACTAAATGCCTGCCGGCAAATATCAGGGAGAAAGGATGTTTCAGGATGGACGAATTAATTACAATCGGACAAAAGGCGAAAAATGCGAAAACAACGCTTGCCCTTTTGGGACAGAAGGAGAAAAATGACGTGTTGGCGGCAGTAGCTGCAGCACTTCGCGAAAATACGGAACGGATTCTTGCAAAAAACGAAGAGGACCTTATCCTTGCAAGGGAAAATCATATGTCGGAAGGTCTGCTTGACCGTCTTACCCTGACCGGTGCCCGGATTGAAGCAATGGCAAACGGGCTGCTAAAGGTTGCGGCATTGCCGGATCCGGTTGGTAAGGTGCTTTCCATGGAACAGCGCCCGAATGGTCTGATGATTGGTAAAAAGGTAGTACCGCTCGGTGTGGTGGGTATTATTTACGAATCCAGACCGAACGTTACTTCGGATGCCTTCGGTCTTTGCTTTAAAACCGGAAATGCTGTGATTCTGCGCGGTGGAAGTGATGCCCTTCATTCGAATACGGAAATTGTTGCTGTAATCCGCGAAGCACTTGCAAGGTCCGGTGTCAATGAGGACGCCATTGCTCTGATTACGGATACGAGCCGGGAGACAGCGACCCGTTTCATGCAGTTGAATGAATATGTAGACGTATTAATTCCACGCGGAGGTGCAGGCCTGATTTCCTCTGTCGTAAAGAACGCAACGATTCCGGTCATTGAAACCGGAACCGGGAACTGCCATATATATGTTGACAAGGCTGCAGATTTTTCGATGGCCGTTGATATCATTGATAATGCCAAAACACAGCGGCTTGGTGTATGCAATGCCTGTGAATCCCTGGTCATTCATTCGGAGGTGTTAGAAAAAGTATTTCCAATGATTGCAAAACGACTGACAGAAAAAAAGATTGTCATCCGTGCCGATGAACGTGCGCGTGCTGTTTGCCCTCAGACCGAACCGGCAACGGAAGAGGATTTCGGGAAAGAGTATCTGGACCGCCTGATTTCCGTAAAAACCGTGGATTCCATTGAAGAGGCAATTGCACATATCAACAAATACAATACCGGACATTCCGAGTCCATCATTACCAGTGATTATGACAGTGCCATGAAATTCTTAAATGAGATTGATGCTGCGGCAGTTTATGTCAATGCTTCCACCCGTTTTACAGACGGAGAGGAGTTTGGTCTCGGCGCTGAAATCGGAATCAGTACCCAAAAGCTTCATGCAAGAGGGCCGATGGGGCTGGAAGCCTTGACAACAACAAAATTCATCATCCTCGGACAGGGTCAGACCAGACCATAACCGAAAAAAATCATCAGGAGAGTACCATGCAGGAAACAAAAACTATGGAACAGATTCCGGAAACGGAGCCGGAACGTCAGCTTTATTTCATGAGCAGAATAAAGGAAGAAAACCGTCTTCGCGCAGAAGAGCTTGGCCGGAATCTGACATATCATATCGAAACGTTCGGGTGCCAGATGAATGCGAAGGATTCCGAAAAGCTGGCAGGCATTTTGACTTCCTGTGGTTATACGGAAGCTGCTACCGAACAGGCGGATTTTGTCCTTTACAATACCTGTACCGTTCGTGAAAATGCAAATACAAAGGTTTACGGCCGAATCGGATACCTCGGCAACCTGAAATCCAAAAATCCGGAGATGAAAATCGCTCTTTGCGGTTGTATGATGCAGGAGCAGCATGTTCAGGAAAAAATAAAAAAAAGCTACCGATTTGTGGATATTGTTTTCGGTACACATAACATTTATAAGCTCGCAGAATTAATCTACCGTAAAAATCACGGGGAAAAGCGCGTATTTGAGATTCTTGAAAGCACAGACAGAGTAGTGGAAGACCTTCCGAGTGAGCATAAGTACCGATTTAAAGCCGGTGTAAATATCATGTACGGCTGTAATAACTTCTGCAGTTATTGCATCGTTCCGTATGTACGAGGCAGAGAACGTTCCAGAAAACCGGAGGACATCATCGCTGAAGTAGAAAAGCTTGCTTCCGAAGGCATCGTGGAAATTATGCTGCTTGGACAGAATGTAAATTCCTATGGAAAGACCTTAAGTGAACCGATTTCCTTTGCAGAGCTTTTGCGCCGGGTAGAACAGGTAGAAGGAATCCGTCGAATCCGTTTTATGACCTCACACCCAAAGGACCTTTCCGATGAATTAATCGAAGTAATGAAAAACTCAAAGAAAATCTGCCGTCATCTGCATCTTCCGATGCAGTCCGGCTCCACAAAGATTCTCCGGAAAATGAATCGTAAGTATACGAAAGAAGATTACCTGTCCCTGGTTTCAAGGATTCGCACCGCAATTCCGGAGATTTCTCTTACGACAGATATTATTGTCGGATTCCCAGGTGAAACGGAAGAGGATTTTCTTGAAACGCTGGATGTCGTTAAAAAGGCGGGCTTTGATTCTGCCTATACCTTCCTGTATTCCAAACGAAGCGGGACTCCGGCGGCAAGCATGGAAGACCAGGTGCCGGAAGAGCTTGCAAAGGAACGCTTTCAACGTCTGCTTCAGGTCGTATCCGAACAATCAGAGTTGCAGACAAAAAAGGGAGAGGGACAGACTGTTGAGGTTTTGGTAGAAGAGCAGAATGCACAGGACCCGGCTCTTTTGACCGGACGTCTCTCAAACAATCTTCTGGTGCATTTTCCGGGTAGTACTGAGCAGATTGGAACCTTTGTTAATGTAAAATTGAACGAATGCAAAGGATTCTATTATCTGGGAACATTGGTGGATTAAGTCGAATTTTCAGAAATTACTTTTATTCCACCTAACACTTGACATAAGTTTCAAAAAAGTATAAAATTATTATGTTGTATTTTGTACAATGAAAATTAAATAAAGGAGGTGTGTTCCTGTGAAAGTTGACATTATTTGGCTAGTTGTTGCCGTTATTCTGGCATTAATCATAGCAGGTGTCAGTTCCTGGTTTCTTGCCATCAGATACCGTAAAAAGGTCGTAGAAGCTGAAATCGGTTCTGCAGAAACGATGGCCAGAGAGATCAAGAACGAAGCTTTAAAAGCAGCGGAAGCAACGAAGAAGGAGGCTCTGCTTGAAATCAAGGAGGAAAAGCTGAAGAATCAGAACGAACTTGAGAAGGAAGCAAAGGAGCAGCGTGCTGAGTTACACCGCTACGAGCAGCGAGTATTATCCAAGGAAGAAGCGCTGGATAAGAAAGCAGGTACACTGGAAAAGAAGGAAAACAAGCTGAATGCAAAGGAAGCCGAGCTGGACAGGCTTCGTAGTGAAGTGGAAGATTTTCATCAGAAGCAGTTACATGAGCTTGAAAAAATTTCCGGATTAACCTCCGAACAGGCAAAGGAATATCTTTTAAAAACTGTTGAGGATGATGTGAAGCATGAAACTGCCATCATGATCAAGGAAATGGATGCACGTGCGAAGGAAGAAGCTGAGAAAAAGGCGAAGGAATATGTAGTTACCGCCATTCAGCGCTGTGCTGCAGACCATGTTGCCGAGTCCACGATTTCCGTTGTTTCTTTACCGAACGACGAGATGAAGGGACGTATTATCGGACGTGAGGGACGTAACATCCGTACACTTGAGACCTTAACAGGAGTGGAACTCATCATTGATGATACTCCGGAAGCAGTTGTACTTAGTGGCTTCGACCCGATTCGCAGAGAGGTTGCAAGAATTGCACTTGAGAAGCTGATCATTGACGGACGAATCCATCCGGCACGTATTGAGGAAATGGTTGAGAAGGCACAGAAGGAAGTGGATACCATGATTCGTGAAGAAGGCGAATCCGCCGCATTGGAGGTTGGTGTTCACGGAATTCATCCGGAGTTAATTAAACTCCTTGGTCGTATGAAGTTCCGTACCAGTTACGGACAGAACGCGTTAAAGCATTCCATCGAGGTTGCAATCCTTTCCGGTCTCATCGCCAGTGAGATTGGTTGTGATGTAAGACTTGCAAAGAGAGCAGGTCTTCTCCACGATATCGGTAAGTCCGTTGATCGTGAGATGGAAGGCACACATGTACAGATTGGTGTGGATTTATGCCGTAAGTACAAAGAATCCGCAACTGTAATCAATGCAGTGGAATCGCATCATGGAGATGTAGAGCCGCAGTCATTGGTTGCATGTATTGTTCAGGCAGCTGATACGATTTCTGCTGCAAGACCTGGCGCAAGACGTGAGACGCTTGAAGCGTACTCCAACAGACTGAAAAAGTTAGAAGATATTGCCAACAGCTTTAAGGGGGTTGATAAATCCTTTGCCATTCAGGCAGGCCGTGAGGTACGTGTGATGGTTATTCCGGAGCAGGTATCGGATGATGACCTTGTAATCATGGCACGCGATTTATCCAAGAAGATCGAATCTGAAATGGAATATCCGGGACAGATTAAGATCAATGTAGTACGTGAAACAAGAGTAACTGACTACGCAAAATAATAACTGAAAGAAGCTAATACATATGAGAATATGTGTTGGCTTCTTTTTCTTTTTTCAAAAAAGACTTGCATTTTTTGGAGTCATTTATTATAATGTTTTAGAAATATTTTTTCGGTTGTATACAATTATACATGCTTCCAATACAAACCCAAAGGAGAGAAAAACGATGTCCCTTACATTATCGAAAAAAGCACAGGCAGTAAAACCTTCCTCTACACTTGCGATTACTGCAAAAGCAAATGAATTAAAGGCAAAAGGACTTGATGTTGTTGGATTTGGAGCAGGTGAGCCGGATTTCAATACTCCGGAGAACATCTGCGATGCTGCAATTCATGCGATTCATTCGGGATTTACCAAATATACACCTGCTTCCGGTACGGTAGAACTGAAACAGGCAATCAGTAAGAAATTCGAACAGTTCAATCACCTTCACTATGAACCGAACCAGATTGTAGTCAGCAACGGAGGAAAGCATTCCTTAACGAATATTTTCGAGGCAATCCTAAATCCTGGCGACGAAGTAATCATTCCGGCACCGTTCTGGCTCAGCTATCCGGAAATCGTCCGTCTTTCTGACGGTGTTCCGGTGGTTGTGCGTTGCGGAAAGGAGCAGAACTACAAAATCACCGCAGAGCAGCTTGCTGCAGCCTGCACAGAGAAGACCAAGGCATTTGTTCTGAATACTCCGAACAATCCGACCGGTATGATTTATTCGAAGGAAGAGCTGGAAGCAATCGCGAAGGTAATTGTGGAAAAGGATATTTACTGCGTAGCAGACGAAATGTATGAGAATCTCATTTATGAGGGAAATACCGCAATTTCCATTGCCTCCTTAAACGAAGAGATTTACAAGAGAACGATTACCTGCAGCGGCGTTGCAAAGAGCTATGCCATGACAGGCTGGAGAATCGGCTACACCGGTTCCTCGGTTGAGATTGCCAAACTCATGGGAAGTATCCAGAGCCACCAGACCTCCAACCCGAACTCGATTGCCCAGAAGGCTACGGTTGAGGCTCTGCTTGGACCGCAGGATGCTGTAAAGGCAATGAATGCAGAGTTTGATAAACGCCGTGTTTATATGTATGAGCGTGTAAGCAAGATGCCGCTGGTTACGACCTTAAAACCGCTCGGTGCTTTCTATGTATTTGTAGATGTTTCCGAAGTACTGAAAAAGAGCTACAAGGGCGAGACCATCGGCGATGTTGGAACACTTGCCAGAATTTTAATCGAAGATTACCAGACAGCAGTCATTCCTTGTGCAGACTTCGGTTTTGCAGAAAACATTCGTCTGTCCTATGCGATTTCCATGGAGCAGATAAAGAAGGGTCTGGATCGTATTGAGGCATTTCTTGGTGAATTAAAGTAATAAGCATATATTTTGGGCTGTCGTATGAAGGTACGACAGCCTTTTGCTTACTTTTTACCGGTCCGGGAACCGTACTGCTTCGCATCCCTCTCCCCGGTAATTCTCATCCCCCCTCCTCGGCGATGTACTTGACATCTGCCTGAAATTTCTGTATAGTATTACAGTAAAATGATTGATATTCCGTGTTTTTACGGATTATCTGTACAAGCGACAAGGAGAAAGAAATGGATAAAATCAGAATTATTACTGACTCCGCATCAGATATCAAAAGAGATTTTCATGAATTGATTACGGTGCTTCCGATTCGTATCCGCTTTGATGAGGAAGAGTATCTGGACGGCGTCACAATCAACAATATCCAGTTTTTTGAAAAGCTGATTGAAAGTGACAGTTTGCCAAAAACAAGCCTGATTACACCGGATACCTTTGAAAATGAATATAAAAAAGCGGTAGCGGACGATTTCAGGGTAATCGTTATCACCTTGGCCTCAGACCTTTCCGGGACCTATCAGAGTGCTGTCATTGCAGCAGAAAATTACAAGGATTCTGTGACAGTCATTGACAGTCGTACAGCAACCACATCAGAGCATATTTTAGTGAAATATGCTCTGGAGCTGATTCAGAAGGGACTCTCCTATCAGGAAATCATCCGTATCCTTGAGGAAGAAAAGAATGATATCCAGCTTCTCGCTGTTCTGGATACGCTGGAATACTTAAAAAAGGGTGGAAGAATTTCAAAAACGGCAGCCTTTGTCGGCGAAGTTCTTTCCATCAAGCCGGTGGTAACCTTAAAGGACGGTGTGATTAGCGTGCTCGGAAAAGCAAGAGGCTCCAAAAACGGAAACAATTACCTGATGAAAGAAATTGAGAAGTCCTCCGGTATTGACTTTACCCGGCCTTTATGCCTTGGTTATACCGGATTGAGCGATGAGATGCTGCAAAAATATATTAAAGACAGCGCAGCGCTGTATGAAGGAGCTTTATCAGAGCTTCCGATTTGCAGTGTAGGTGCCACAATTGGTACACATGTAGGACCAAACTGCATCGTTGTATCTTATTTTCAGAAAAGAGCTTAAGGGGGATTTTTATGAGATTTGGCGTTATTGGTGTTGGAAACATGGGGTATCCCATGTTATGTGGTGCTGTTAAGACCTTTGGTGCGGAGAATGTATCGTTTACCTGTATCGGTGACGCAGAGCGTAAGCGTGCAGAGAGTACCGGCGCAAGTGCTGTGGCAGATAACATGACACTTGCAAAGAACTCCGATATCCTTTTGCTTGCAATCAAGCCATATGTGTATGCAACCGTACTGGAGGAGCTGAAAACAGCCGTAAAGCCGGGAACCATCGTGATTTCCGTTGCTGCCGGTATTACCGTTGATTTCGTAAAAACTGCCCTGGAGCAAAAAGTTCGTGTCATCCGTATTATGCCAAATACCCCTGCTATGGTGGGAGAGGGTATGACTGCGGTTACTTATGACCCGAATTCTACGTTTACGGACGAAGAGAAGCAGTTATTTGACGGCTTTTTCAATTCCTTTGGTTCCTACGTGGTTCTTCCGGAGAATTTACAGGATGCTGCAATTCCGGCTTCCGGTTCTTCCTCTGCCTTTGTCTATGTCATGATTGAAGCAATGGCTGATGCTGCCGTTGCCTGTGGTATTCCGCGCGATACTGCATACAAAATGACTGCACAAACCGTTCTTGGGGCTGCAAAAATGGTTCTTGAGACCGGAGAACACCCGGGAAAACTGAAGGATAATGTCTGTACGCCGGGCGGAACAACCATTGCCGGCATCCGTGCCATGGAACAGTCCGGCTTTCGCAGTGCTGTTATGGAAGCCTGCATTGCAACCTATGACAAAGTAAAGTCAATGCAGAAATAAAAAAGAGGATACATTTATGGAAAACATAAAAAAAGGTGCTGAACAGAAGCTCTATCAGGGAACCTTTATCTCCTTGAACAAGGTTGAAATGCATTTTCCGAACCAAAAGACTGCCGAATGGGATTTGATTCACCATAATGGTGCTTCCGGAATGCTGGCTGTATGCCCGGACGGAAAGATACTGATGATTCATCAGTATCGTCCGGGAGAAGACCGTGTGATTCTGGAAATACCGGCGGGAGGAATCAATCCCGGAGAAGCTCCAAAGTCCGCAGCAATCCGGGAAATGGAAGAGGAAACCGGAGCCATCTGTGAGGAAGTCCATCACCTCATCACCATTATGCCTTCTCCGGCTTACAATGACGAAAAGGTTACGGTGTACTATGGAAAGATCAAAGAATTCAAAGAAACGCATCCGGATGATAATGAATTTATTACAATCGAAGCCTTTTCCTTAGAGGAACTGGTCCGGTTGGTTATGAGCGGTGAAATCCGCGACTCCAAAACCATCGCAGCCATTTTTGCATATAAGGAGCTGACAACGAAACAGTAACCGTAAAGTCAATTTTATTGTTTCCCCTGCGTACCGCATCCCGACACGCAGGGAGTTTCATTTAATCAATGCCGGCAAAAGAAAAGGAATACATTAATTATGAAAGAATTAAAAGTAGCCCGAGGAATACTGGTTGCAGATATGCTTATTACATTTTATATTGTTTTGGGTGTGAAAGCATTCGAGATTAGTTTCTTTGAACACTCTTTTATTGATTTGATTATTTCATGGTTTCCGGTTATTATGTTGGGAATAGTAGCATTTATTTATAGTTTTTATATGTGTTCAAAACAGTTGTTACATGGCAGAAAATTTCTATATATTGGAATAATATTTCTTGGGATTACTGTGGTGGTATTAATGCT
>CALZBV010000087.1 GCA_945622055.1 uncultured Clostridia bacterium | reverse complement strand
GCTTTAACAGTTTAACACAGTGTTTCGTGTTTGTCAAGCAGTTTTTTCAACTTTTCTTTTGAAATTACTTCCTTAGAACAACTCTTTTATTTCTTTCCGAACCCTTTTGGGTTTCAGAAAGAAAACGGAGAAAGAGGGATTTGAACCCTCGCGCCGCTATTAACGACCTACTCCCTTTCCAGGGGAGCCCCTTCAGCCGCTTGGGTATTTCTCCAAAATGCCTGAATCAATTTCTTATTCTGTTGATATCCTTTTCGGAAGAAGTCTCATCACCATCTTCCTAGCGGAGAATGTGGGATTCGAACCCACGGTCCCTTTCGGAATCACTGGTTTTCAAGACCAGCCCCTTAAACCACTCGGGCAACTCTCCGAAACAGTGCTTGATTATAATAACACACTCCTTATCAGGTGTCAAGCACTTTTTCTCCAATTTTTTGATTTTTTTTATTTTAGGCACAATTAGCATAACTTTATCGCAATACCACTTATTCTTCCTTCGATTCCTTATGGAAAAAGAGGTATACCGCTCGTGCCGAAGCTGCATTCATGGTATCCACCGCTGCCAATTCTTCTTCACTTGCAGCAGAAATCGCCTCCTTTGACCCAAACGCTTTCATCAGCGCGCGCCGTCTGGTCGGTCCGATTCCTTCTATATTATCCAGAATGGAATGTACCTGTTCCTTACCACGGAGCGAACGATGATATTCTATTGCAAAGCGGTGTGTTTCGTCCTGAATTCTCGTTAACAGACGGAAGCCTTCACTGTTCTGGTTCATCGGAAGCTCTGCATTACGATAATAAAGTCCTCTGGTACGATGCTTATCATCCTTGACCATGCCGCAGACCGGAATATCAATGTTCAGCTCTCGCAGTACCTCCTCCGCGATATTTACCTGTCCCCTTCCGCCATCCATCAAAATCACATCCGGGAATTTTGAAAATTTACTGTCCTCCCCTTCTTCCCGTTCTCTCAGACCATGAGAAAAACGACGTGTCAGCACCTCGCGCATGCTCGCATAATCATCCGGTCCATCTACCGTCTTAATTCGGAATTTACGATATTCCGCTTTCATCGGTTTTCCATTTTCAAACACAACCATGGATGCGACAGAGGCAAAGCCTGCCGTATTGGAAATATCAAACGATTCCGTTCTGCCGAGCTTTGGAAGTCCAAGCAGAGCTGCCACCTCGTCCGCAGCGCCTCTGGTGCGTTTTTCCTCAAGCGCAATCTTTTCCGCATCCTTTTGTAATACCATCGATGCATTTTGCGTGGCAAGCTCCACCAGCCGCTCTTTTTCACCCTTTTTCGGAACAATGATATGCACCCGTCTTCCGGAGCGTTCCGAAAGGTACTCTTCCAAAAGTGCTGCTTCCTCAATTTCTTCCGATAATAAAAGCTCCTTTGGAATATGCGGTGTTCCCGCATAATATTGTTTGATAAACTCCTGTAAAATTTCAGCACGGCTTTCCCCGTCAATTCCGGTCAGGTAAAAATGCTCTCTTCCAATCATCTTGCCTTCGCGGACAAAAAATACCTGAACAACCGCCTCTTCTCCTGCAGTCGCAATTGCTGCAATATCACGGTCTATTTTCAAATCCGCATCCGCACGCTGTCGTTCCGCCATCTGTTTTACGCTGTGTAATAAATCTCTGTATTCAGCAGCCTTTTCAAATTCCATTGCCTGGGCCGACTCCTGCATCAGCTCTTCCAAACGTTTTGTGATTGGCGCAAAATTACCATTCAAAAAAGCAATTACCTGTTCTATTGCCCTCCCATACTCTTCCCGGGAAATCATATTCCGGCACGGAGCCTTGCAATGCCCCATATGATAGTACAGACAAGGTCTTGCATTCGTCTCACGGGGAAGATTCAGATTACAATTTCGAATATGGTATGTTTTCTTCAGCAAGTCCAAGGTGTCCTTTACTGCAGTTCCATTCGTATAAGGTCCAAAGTATTTTGCCTTGTCCTTTCCGCGGGAACGCGCAAAAAGTACACGCGGAAATGCCTCGTTTACCGTAACCTTAATATACGGATAATGCTTGTCATCCTTTAGCATCGTGTTATATTTCGGGCGGTGCTCCTTAATCAGATTGCACTCCAGTACCAGTGCCTCCATTTCAGAGTCCACAACAATATATTCAAACCAGGCGATGTGGGACACCATCTTCTGAATCTTCGGCGTCAGGTTCCGACTGTTCTGAAAATACTGACGAACCCTGTTTTTCAGTATGATTGCCTTGCCGACATAGATAATCGCATCGTTCTTGTCGTGCATAATATAAACTCCCGGCTTAGCCGGGAGTTTCTTTAATTCTTCTTCAAGATCAAACATTCGTTGTCTCCTGTTTCTCTGTTGCCGTTTCTGCCTGCTTCGTCTCATCACGTCCTGCCGCCCCGGTTTCATCCGAGGTAGCGTCTTCTGACGTTTCCTTTTGTTCCTGCTCTTTTGGAAGTCCCTTTATCTTACGGTAAATCTCCATAAATTCCTTACCGGTAATCGTTTCCTTCTCAACCAAAAATGCTGCAAGCTTATCCAGAACCTCCCGGTTTTCCCGCAGACATTCAAGCGCATGCTGATAACAGCTCTTCAAAAGCTCTTTTACTTCCTCATCAATCTGAGCAGCAGTTGCATCCGCGCAGTTTAACACCGGACGTCCATCCAGATAACGATTTTCTACGGATTCCAGCCCCATAAGTCCAAAACGCTCCGACATACCATACTGGGTAATCATTGCTCTTGCCAGGGCGGTTGCCTTTTCAATATCGTTAGCTGCTCCTGTCGTTACCTTACCAAAAACAATTTCCTCCGAAGCTCTGCCGCCAAGAAGCGTTACTAATCTGGTCAGAAGCTCATCCTTCTTCATAAGGTACTTTTCTTCTTCCGGCACCTGCATTACATAGCCAAGAGAGCCCATGGTTCTCGGTACAATCGTAATCTTTTGCACCGGTTCGGAATTCTTATCGAGACATGCAATCAGCGCATGACCAATCTCATGATATGCAACAATCTGCTTTTCTTCCTTGCCAAGAATACGATCCTTTTTTTCCTTACCTGCAATTACCACTTCCACAGATTCAAACAAATCCGCCTGCGTAACAACCGTTCTCCCCTGCTTAACAGCTAAAATTGCCGCTTCGTTAATAATATTGGCAAGGTCGGAACCAACCGCACCCGAGGTCGCCATTGCAATTTCCTCTAAGTCGACCGAATCATGCATCAGAACATTCTTTGCATGCACCTTCAGTATCTCAACACGTCCCTTTAAATCCGGTTTATCCACAATTACTCTCCGGTCGAAGCGTCCCGGACGAAGCAGCGCCTTGTCCAGCACTTCCGGGCGGTTGGTTGCAGCAAGCACCACCAGCCCCTTGGACGTGTCAAAACCGTCCATCTCCGAAAGCAGCTGATTTAGCGTCTGCTCACGCTCATCATTTCCACCGCCGTAACGGGAATCACGGCTCTTACCGATTGCATCTACCTCATCAATAAAGATAATGCACGGAGCCTGTGTCTGTGCCTGTTTGAACAGGTCACGTACACGGGATGCACCTACGCCGACAAACATTTCAACAAAATCCGAACCGGATAACGAGAAAAACGGCACTTTAGCCTCTCCTGCCACTGCCTTTGCAAGCAGGGTTTTACCGGTTCCCGGAGGGCCTACCAAAAGAGCACCCTTCGGCAGCTTTGCCCCAATTCGTGTGTATTTTCCGGGATTGTGAAGGAAGTCTACCATTTCCGTCAGTGACTCTTTCGCCTCATCCTGTCCTGCAACATCCTTAAAGGTAACATTGGTTTCTTTCTCCACATAAACCTTGGCATTGCTCTTACCAACGCCCATCATACCACCGCCACGATTAATCAGGCGGAACCCTAAGAACATGATTCCGTAAAATACGACAAACATGACCACATAACCGATTACGGACTGCAGTACCGAATTCGTCCGGTCTACCGTCAGTCTGGAATACGTAACCCCGGCCGCATCACAACGCTCCTGAATTTTGTTACCATCCTCAAGAATACCGGTATAATACGTGATTGCAATCTTGCTCTCCACTGCTGCCTTCGGGATAATCACAAGGCGTCCATTGCTGATATCAACCCTGACCTCGTCTACTTTTCCATCCGCAAGCATCTCCAAAAATGTATTGTATGGAACCGGCTGGTTTGTGCTCTCTTCAATCCGACTCATCATATAGAAGAAAATCAGTACCATAAACAGTGCAATCAGAATACAGAAAATCATTCCGGAACGATTGGACTGCTTGCCGTTTTTATCGTTTTTATTATCTGCCATATGCTATCCTTTCTCACTTCTATCTTGTCCGCAAAAACTCTTTCGATACACTTTTCACAAATATCATTATATAGGCAGTAATTTTTGAAATCAATAGAAGAATAATTAAAAAAGTAAAATGTTAATATAAATTTCGGTGAAAAGAAACCGAACTGCGTCGATCTCTTTTCACCGTCACAAGCACAAAATTCACAGCTTCTTCTTTTCCAGATTGGCAAACTTCGTAAGATTTCCAATCCATGCCAGCTTTACCGTTCCGGTAGGGCCGTTTCTCTGCTTTGCAATAATAATCTCGGAAACCCCCGGCTCTTCACATTTTTCTTTGGTGTAATACTCATCACGATAAATAAACATTACCACATCGGCATCCTGCTCGATTGCTCCGGAATCTCGCAAATCCGAAAGCATCGGACGCTTATCATCTCGCGATTCAACTGCGCGGCTTAACTGGGACAGCGCAATTACCGGACATTCGATTTCTCTCGCAAGAGCCTTTAAGGAACGTGAAATTTCCGAAATTTCGAGCTGTCTCGACTCCGTCTTCTTTCCGGCAGTCATAAGCTGCAGGTAGTCGATGATTACAAGACCAAGATTCTTTTCCGTCTTAAATTTACGACACTTGGAACGAAGCTCCCCAATCGAAATACCCGGCGTATCATCAATAATCAACGGAGAGTCTCCAACAAATGTCGCACTCTCCATCAGATGCATCCAGTCGTCGTCCTTCAGGTTACCTGTTCTCATTGCCTGCGCATCCACCTTGGAATTCATGGAAAGAATACGGTTTACTAACTGAACACGTGACATTTCGAGGCTGAATATTGCAGTAGGCACCTTACTCTTTAGCGCCACAAATTCAGCAACATTCAATACAAATGCCGTTTTCCCCATAGACGGTCGTGCCGCCACCAGAATCAGGTCCGATTTTTGAAGGCCTGCCGTCTTATAATCAAGGTCATAAAACCCGGTTGCAATCCCCGTTACCGCCCCACGGTTTCTCGCGGAGCTCTCAATTCCTTTTATCGCTGCAAGTACGATTTTACGGATATCCTCCGTATCGCCGGAGCTCCGCTTCTGCGTCAGCTCAAAAATACTCTTCTCACTGCTTTCAAACAGCTCCTCAACCGTCTTTTTTCCAAGATAACACTCATTGGCAATGTTCTCCGTCACTTTAATCATCTTTCGCTTCATCGATTCATTTTTTACGATTTCAGCGTAATAACGGACATTTGCCGACGTCGTCACCAGATTCATCAATTCCGCAAGGAACTTAATATCATATGCCTCCGGCGGCGCATCCTTTTCTTTTAAGCGATTCTGTACCGTGACTACATCCACCGGCTTCTCTGAATTGTACAGCTCAATGATTGTTTCATACAGTAAGCCATACATCAGATCGTAAAAATCCTCTCTTGTCAGGATTTCAATTACCGTCATAATCGCATCACGGTCAAGAATCATGGAACCGATAACCGACTGCTCCGCCTCACGGCTATGCGGCATAACACGCTTAATCAGCGCCTCATCCATAGCTGAATCCTCTCCCCGCACCACGCAATGTCGCGCGGCTTCTCTATGTCAGTAGTAGCTTTCGGGCTTAAGCCTCAACAACCTTTACATTCAAATCCACCGTTACCTCCGGATGAAGTCTTACCGGAACAATGGTTGTACCCAGCGTACGAATCGGCTCAGCGAGAATCAGCTTTTTCTTATCAATCTCAAGGTTCAGCTGCTCCTTTAGCGCAACCGCAATTTCCTTGGAAGAAACCGAACCAAACGTTCTTCCGCCCTCACCGGACTTAATCTTTAACGTAACACTCTGCTTCTTGATTTCTTCTCCGAGGGCCTTTGCCTCCGCTAAAATCTCCTGACGCTGTCTTTCCTCGGCTGCCTTCTGAAGCTTTAAATCGTTCAGGGTTTTTGCAGTTTTCTCAACCCCAAGCTTCTTCGGTAAAATAAAATTTCTTGCATAACCGTCGCTAACCTTAACAATATCTCCTTTTTTTCCGAGAGATTTTACATCCTGTAATAAAATAACTTCCATGGTGTTTCCCCTTTCCATACTTTTCATTTTCACTATGCTTTCCGGACAACGGATAACCGGTCCATTACAGCTTTATCTCGCCTTCCGCAATCATCTGGCGAAGTACATCCTTTACACGTTCTACTGCAGTTAACACATCACAATCATCAAACTGCGCTCCCGCAACACTCATATGACCACCGCCACCAATCTTTTCCATGACAACCTGTACATTCAGCTCATCAATGGAGCGGGCACTGATATATATCTTTCCACCGGACTCCGTAAATACAAACGATGCCATGATGTTGTCGATATCAAGAAGCTCATTTGCTGCCTGCGCCGCAACCACAGTCGGACTATCCAACCCATTGCTTTCCGTAACGGAAAAAACAAAGCGTTCCTCAAAAATCTCCGCCGCCGCAATCGTCTTTGCCTTTGCATTGTACTCCGGCAGCGCGGTTCGGAACATTTTACGAATTCTTGTGATATCTGCTCCATTTCTCCGGATATAGGCAGCCGCCTCAAATGTTCGCACACCGGTTTTGGTCAGGAAGTTGTTCGTATCCACCATAATACCTGCGTACATGGCATCCGCTTCCAGAGCCTTCAGCTTCAATCCGTTTCCGATATACTGCAATATCTCCGCTACCATCTCGCATGCAGAGGAGGCATACGGCTCAATATAGGAAAGCACCGCATTCGGAATTGCATCCCCGGTCTGTCTGTGATGGTCGAGTATCACAATCGTCCTGGTCTGCGAAAGAAGCTCTTCACATTCTGTATAATTCGGGCGGTTAACATCTACAACCACCAGAAGCGTGTTGTTATCCACAATCTCAGCTGCTTTCGATTTTCCAAGGAACATGTCCTCTTCGTAATCACCACTCTCCCGGAATTTTTCCAGAACCGGACGAATCGAACTCGTCACCTCACCGATAACAATGTGGGCTTTTTTGTTGAGTGTCTTCGCGATTCGGTAAACGCCAATGGCAGCCCCAAGACAGTCAATATCGCCGATGGCATGTCCCATGATGACTACCTTGTCCTTACCTTCCACAAATTCCTTCAGCGCATGCGCCTTGACCCGTGCTTTTACGCGGGTAGTTTTTTCAACCTGAACGCTTGTACCACCGTAATAAGAAATCTTATTGCCGTCCTTTACTACCGCCTGATCACCACCACGTCCAAGTGCAAGGTCGATTGCGCTTCGCGCAAGCTCATATCCACTCAGATACGAATCTGCATTTACCCCGAGTCCCATGCTGATTGTCACCAGAGAAGAATCGTTTCCGATACTGGAGCCCCGGACCTCTTCCAAAAGGGAAAACTTATTCGCCTGCAGCTGCTCCAGATATTTGTGCTGAAATACAAAAATGTACTTGTCCTTTTCCAGTTTTTTGATAATCGCATCAATGCTTACCATAAATTTATTGATTTTACGGTCAACAAGTGCAGTAAGAAGTGACCGCCGTACCTCATCAATGTTCTCAAAGGACTCCTCATAATTGTCGATATAGAGAAGACCGGTAATCAGCTTCTGGTCTTCGTTTTCCTTTTTCAGTACTACATTTTCCGTCTCATCGTACAAATAAAGGGCATACAGCACACCGGTCTCTGCATTCTCCTCCTGCCACAAAACATCCTGATCGAACTCCGGTGACTTTACAAGTCGAAGACTGACCTCAAAATTCTTCTCCTTAAGCTCCACATGAAGCGTTACATCACTCTCTGCGGTCGGCTTCGTGTCTGCAGTAATCTCAGGAATCAGTTCCCTTATCTTCTGATTTCCCTTTTCAAATTCAAACAAATCCAAAAATTCATTATTGCCCCACAGCACATTACCGTCGGAATCCAAAATGGCATACGGAATCGCTAATTCTTTAAGTAACCTGCGCTGCACCTGATTATAGCTTTCCGCAAACGCAACCACTTCTTTCACTACCGTCGGCTTCTGAAATGCATAAAGCACAAAAGCAATTGCCGCATAAATCACTACAAATATTGCCATAATGCCCGCAGCCTTCTTGTTCACCGACAAAATGCTCAGATTCATAATTACCAAAAGAAGTGTAAGAATAACCGGCCAAGTCAAATAAAGCCGCAGCGTTCCCTTTAATCTTACCTGTCGTTTCATATGCGTCCTCATCCAACTGTTCTGTTGAATTTTCCTTTCATAAAGCCGTATTGACAAATAAAACACTCATGAACTTCGTCCATGATCTCCCACTCCGCTCGGATTTTGCAAGCAAGCTTGCAAATCCTCACTACGTTTTCATTATATCATGAACTTCGTCCATGATCTTCCACTCCGCTCGGATTTTGCAAGCAAGCTTGCAAATCCTCACTACGTTTTCATTATATCACATATAATCTTATTT
The DNA here is from genome assembly GCA_945622055.1 of uncultured Clostridia bacterium. Taxonomy (GTDB): domain Bacteria; phylum Bacillota; class Clostridia; order Lachnospirales; family Lachnospiraceae; genus SIG307. Next base: position 521 of record CALZBV010000087.1, on the reverse strand, counting down.
GTGTATCAAAAAATATTCTTCCTGTTTTCCTTCTGTTTATGCCTCCCTTAACTTAGCATTCCTCCGGCCATTCCGCCAAGCAGCATCGGAAGCATTGTCCAGATCAGCTCCTGCGGATTGGTGTTCTGTGTTGTCACAGAGATCAAAAAGAAAACTACAAAGTAAAGCGCACCTATCAGAATTCCCCAAAGATATCGTTTTTCCCTCTTATGCTTTCCGAGGAAGAATCCTCCTGCGGCCGGGGCCAGAATATACCCCACAATCATCAGCTTGGATACCACAGAACTGTCCAATCCCATTTGCAGCATCAGCAATGCAAAAACAACTAACAGAAAAAATGTCACCAGCACAGACAAAACCAGTGCCTTTCCAACCTCTCCGAACGTACTTCCCTTTCCCATACCTATCCCACACAACAGAGTTTCTTAATAAATCTATATGAAAACATGCTCCGAATAATTCCTTGTTCATTGTCAGAAACTGTGCTACAATATTTCTTGGTATAAGTTATCGCTATCTGT
>CALZBV010000086.1 GCA_945622055.1 uncultured Clostridia bacterium | reverse complement strand
ATCTTCCGGGACAGGATTATGGTGAAACCTATGCAGGCCCTTCCAATTACTATAAGGACCGTTCGCTGGAACGTATACTTATGACATTTCCGTGGGGTATATGGATTCTTGGTTCTGCCGGTTTTGCAGGAATTGCAGTGGCCATCATGGTAGCACAATCCGGCGGCAAGGTTACGGTATCCGGAAAGGATTACATGAATAAGAACTGCTCCGGTATTGTTGCGAAGCAGGATGAGTTTTTGCGTGAGACGGTGAAGAAGGTTTATTCGCCGCAGAGCTCCGGCAGCTCCGGTGGCGGACGCAGCTCCGGCGGCGGTGGCAGAAGCTCGGGCGGACATTCGCATTCCGGCGGAAGCAGAAGGTTTTAGTAGTGCATGAAGATGCATCGGAAGATTCGATGGAAAAGTGATTTTTCTTTGTCCCAGGCAACCACCGGATGTCCGGAGAATAAGCGGATAAAGTACACAAGGATAAAGAGGGCACATGAGAGAGTCAGGACAATCCTTTTGGTTCGTTCGGAAATGCGGAGGATTCGAAAATACATAAGGATATATCCGAGTGCAAGCAAAATGACCAGCGGAAAAAGCGGGTGGTAATAAAATGCCTCTGCAAACCGGAGCTGCAGTAAGGAGAAAAAGGCACGTGTCATTCCGCAGCCCGGGCAGGACAGGCCGAACAAGTAGGAGAACGGACAGTGATACAGCAGTAAGATCAATACAAAGACGACGGCAAGGGTCATTGCTGCTTTGAAGATTTTTTTGGTGTCCATTGTCTGTGCTCCTTTCTTTTTATTGGCTGACAGTATTACAGTTGAAAAGGGCTGCCAAATTGGCAGCCCTTGTTCGAATCATTGGCGATTAGCAGTTGTGCTGAACATTGTAAGCATGTGCAAGAGCATTCATATTCTTCATGAGAATGTGCATTGCAATGAATGGTCCGATTCCACAAAGCATGGAACCGAAAATCAGCCAGATGAGAATGGTGGTACCGTTTTCCTGGAAAGAAAGACCGTAACGCGGCGCGTTGCTTGCAAGACGGTTTCCAAGGTTGTAATACCAGAACCAGGTATAAATACCGCAGGTAACAAAAGAGAGAAGAATAAACGCAATTAAGCCGGAAGTCTTCTGTCCGTCACCGTCACAAACGGTATTTGCGTCACTTGCTATGGAGTATAAAAACCAATAGCTGTAGAGACCGCAGGTTACAATGGATAACAGGATGTACATCGGTAAAGATCTGTCTTCTTTTACGTGCATTATGTTTTCCTCCGTTGTTTTTTGTTAGTATGATTATATCAAGAATTCATTGCCCGGTCAATAAATATTTATATTTTTTTATTTTTTACAAAGGAATTATTAAGAAAATTCTGTTTTAGTGGGATTGTGCCTTTTTATATGGTAAAATAAGGAATCAGCAATAGAGTGGAGCGTGAGCAGAATGTATCGTATTTTTGTTGTGGAGGATGACCCCGGCATTGCGCAGGGTATTTTCGACCTGGTCGTTTTATGGGGAATGGAGGCTGTGCTTGCACAGGATTTCCGCGAGATAACGAAGGAGTTTCAGGAGGCGGCGCCTCAGCTTGTGCTGATGGACATTACCCTGCCGTTTTATAATGGTTATCACTGGTGTCAGGAAATACGGAAGCTTTCCCGTGTTCCGATTATTTTTCTTTCGTCGGCTTCGGATAATATGAATATCGTGATGGCGATGAGCATGGGTGGGGACGACTTCATTGCAAAGCCGTTTGATTCCGGGGTGTTGATGGCAAAGCTCATGGCGATGCTTCGCCGGACGTATGATTTTTCGACCGCAGTGATGGTGCTTTCTCACAGAGAGGCATTTTTGAATACCGGAGAGAATTCGCTTTCCTATCATGGTGAGAAGATTCCGCTTACAAAGAACGAATACCGTATTTTATTTTGCCTTATGGAGAATAAAGGAAAAGTGGTGAGCCGCGAGAAGCTGATGGAAAGGCTTTGGGAAACGGATGCATTTGTCGATGAGAATGCGCTTACGGTCAATGTCGGCAGACTGCGGAAAAAGCTTGAGGCAGCAGGACTTGAGAGCTTTATTACAACAAAATTCGGTGTGGGCTATGTAATTGAGACTTCATAAGAAGCCCGGGCAGGAATTGCAGGCTGACCTGTGGAAATGGACTGAAAGGTAGGAGAAATTCGTGTCATTATTGTTTGCATATTTGGAAAGCCGGAAAAAGAGGCTGTTGGTGTGTCTTTTCTTTGCGGGGATTTATGTTGTAACATTTCTTTTATATCACCTTCCGGTGCTTGCTGCGATTTATCCGGCTGCAATCTGCGGACTTTTCGGTTTTTTGCTGCTGCTGCTTGATTTTCGGGAGGAGCGGAAAAAGCATAAGCTGCTGGAAGCGGGGAAATCTGTCCCACTGCTGTTTTTGCCGCCGGCTGCCGAATACATCTGTGAAAAGGATTACCGGGAGCTTGTGGAGCTTTTGCAACAGGAAGCCTTTCGTATTTCAGGGGAGTGGAAGCAAAAGTATGACAGTATGATGGAGTATTATACCGTCTGGGCACACCAGATCAAGACGCCGATTGCATCGCTTCGTCTGGCACTGCAGAAGGAGGATTCTGCAGAGTCGCGCAGGCTGTTGTATGAGCTGCGACGGATTGAAGGGTATGTGGAGATGGTGCTGGTGTTTCTGCGGCTGGATTCGGACAGCACGGATTATGTGTTTCGGGAGCAGGCGCTGGACCCGATGCTCAGACAGACGGTTCGGAGGTTTGCTCCGGACTTTATTGCAAAGAAGCTTCAGTTTACGTATGAGCCGGTCGGGGTTCGTGCGGTAACGGATGAAAAATGGCTTTGTTTTGTGCTGGAGCAGCTGCTTTCAAATGCTTTAAAGTATACGAGACAGGGAAGCATCCGAATTTACAGCCCGAAGGAGAAGCAGCTTTGCATCGAGGACACGGGAATCGGTATTGCACCGGAGGATTTGCCGCGTATTTTTGAACGCGGTTTTACCGGTGGGAACGGGCGGGCGGATAAGCAGGCAAGCGGATTGGGACTGTATTTGTGCAGGCAAATCTGCAACCGGCTTCACATCGGCCTTTCTGCAGAATCTGAGGTAAATGTGGGAACGAAGATTGTGCTGGATTTTTCCCAGTATGAGGGCAGGAAAGAATGATTGGGACGGCAGGAGCCGGAATGGGTTTTGTTTCTAACAAAAATGTTAGAAATAGAACCTTTTTTGTTAGAAGAAGAAATGGAATCCTGCTATGCCGGGATGCTATAATGGGGTCAGATTCGAAAAGGAGGAACAGAGATTTGTATGAGTTATCTTGAAGTGAAAAATCTGAAAAAGGTATATAGCTCACATAAGGGGGGAACCGCAGTAGAAGCACTGAAAAATGTGAATTTTTCGGTCGAACAGGGCGAGTATGTGGCGATTATGGGAGAATCCGGCTCCGGTAAATCAACGCTGCTGAATATTCTGGCGGCACTGGACAAGCCGACAGCCGGAAGCGTGCGTCTGGACGGACGTAATTTTGCGGAAATCAGGGAGGCAGAGGTGGCAGTTTACCGAAGAGATAATCTCGGCTTTGTGTTCCAGGAATTTAATCTTTTGGATACCTTTACCTTAGAGGATAATATTTATCTTCCGCTGGTGCTCGCAGGAAAGCGTTATCCGGAGATGAACGGTTTGCTTGAACCGATTGCAAAAAAGCTTGGAATTGCTGATATTTTAAAGAAATATCCGTATGAGGTGTCCGGTGGCCAGAAGCAGCGTGCGGCTGTGGCACGTGCCATTATTACTTCGCCGAAGATTATTCTGGCGGATGAGCCGACCGGCGCGCTGGACTCCCGTTCTACAGATGAACTGCTTCGCCTGTTTTCGGAGATTAATGAGGCCGGACAGACAATTCTGATGGTAACGCATTCCGTGAAGGCGGCAAGCTCCGCAAACCGCGTACTGTTTATCAAGGATGGCGAGGTATTCCATCAGCTGTATCGTGGGCAGGACAGCAATGAGCAGCTGTACAGTAAGATTTCGGAGACGCTGACGCTTTTGGCGACGGGAGGGGAACGGGCATGAAGCGATACTACTATCCGCGGTTAGCCTTTGACGGCATCCGCAAAAATAAGCAGATGTATGTGCCGTATCTTCTGACCTGCATCGGCATGGTTATGATGTATTACATTATGGCTTTTCTAAAGAGCAGTGAGATGATTTTCAATATGCGCGGAGGCAGAAGTATTCAGGCATATCTGAACCTCGGAAGCTGGGTCATTCTGATTTTTGCATGTATTTTCCTTTTTTATACAAATTCCTTCCTGATAAAAAGGAGAATGAAGGAATTTGGTCTTTACAATATTTTGGGGATGCAGAAGAAAAACATTGCCCGGATTCTTCTTTGGGAGAGTATCGGAATCTACGTGGTATCCCTGGGGCTGGGGCTTTTATTCGGAATTGCATTTTCCAAGCTGTTTGAGCTTGGACTTTTGAATCTGCTGAATGCAAAAGTGGATTATATGCTTTCACTCTCCCTTCACGCGATTTTGGCTTCAATGGCCGGTTTTCTGGTAATCTTCTTTCTTCTGTATCTGAATACCCTTCGCCGTATTCATTTTTCAACGGCGATAAGTCTTTTGAAAACGGAGAATACGGGAGAGAAGGCACCGAAGGGAAACCTTCTGATTGCACTGCTTGGGTTGATGCTTTTGGGAGGCGCTTACTATATTGCGGTAACGATTAAGGAGCCGCTTGCGGCTGTCATGCTTTTCTTTGTTGCTGTGATTATGGTTATCGTTGCAACCTATATGCTGATGATTTCCGGGTCGGTGGTGCTTTGCAGACTACTGAGGAAGAATAAACGCTACTATTATAAGCCGCAGCATTTTGTGTCGGTATCCTCGATGGCATACCGCATGAAGCGAAATGGTGCAGGTCTTGCATCCATTTGTATTTTGGCAACGATGGTGCTTGTCATGCTTTCTTCCACAGCCAGCTTGTTTTTGGGGCAGGAGGATTCCCTGAGAAACCTCTATCCGAGAGAGCTTGTTGGAAAATTCACCATGGAGAACATGGAGGCGGTTTCCAAAGAAAACTGTGCAAAGCTATGTGCGAAGCTGGATGAGGCTTGCAGTGAGTCCGGAGCGGAGAAAAGGAATTTCTTTGGATACCGCAGAGCTGCTGTGACGGTGTTGTTTCAGGGTGATTTTATGAATACGGATCCGGAGCTGACCGGGGATTTTTCGTTAGAAGGGGTAAAGAATATTACAAATGTATTTTTTGTCGGACTGGAGGACTATAATGCGGTCACAGGGGATACCAGGGTGCTTGGGGAGAATGAGGTGCTCTTGTATGAGGAACGCATGGACTATCCGGAAAAGACAGTGACGTTTCCGAATCATGTAACCTATCAGGTAAAGGAAAAGGTTGACCAGTTTATGGACCGTAATGTGGCAGGGGAGCTTGTGATACCGACACTGATTGTGATTGTGCCGGATTTTGATGAGGATATCGGTCCTCTTGTGGATGCGTATGGGAGGTATTCTGATCATACGAAATATGAGCCTGTTTCGGTTTCCTGGAACTATGGCTTTGACACCGGTCTTACAACAGAACAGCAGATAGAGCTGAATGAAACAATTTATGAGAAATTTCATGGACCGGAGGGGGAGTCGGAATTCGGAATCCATTATTTCTCAGTCGATGCAAGGGAGGGGGAGCGTGCAGATTTCTACTCCATATATGGCGGATTGTTCTTCCTCGGAATTGTGCTTAGTGTGGTTTTTCTTACCGCAGCCGTACTGATTATCTATTACAAACAGATTTCGGAAGGGTTCGAGGACTATGCAAGATTTGAGATTATGCAGAAGGTGGGAATGACGAAGAAGGAAATTCGTAAGAGTATCAATTCCCAGCTGCTGACCGTATTCTTTCTTCCACTGCTTGGCGCGGGAATTCATATGTTATTTGCCTTCCAGATTATTGACCGGATTCTTCTGCTGTTTGAGCTGAATAACACGCTGCTTTTTGCCGGAGTTTGTCTGCTTTGCTTTATTGTGTTTGGAGTGTTTTATGCGGTTGTTTACCGCAGAACATCCAAGGTTTACTATAACATTGTCAGTGGAGGAAGGGCATAATGAAAGCGGATTGATTTGGACGGGCCGCTGGGATGCACACGCTTTTGCTAAGGAATATGTCGCAAAAATGCGACGCAAAAGCGGCGCAGAATATCGCAAAGCGATATTCTTTCCGGGAAGAAATCCGTATACATGGTAATTTTAGAAAAAAATAATTTTGGGTATTGCATTTTTTAAAATCCTGTTGTATAATTGTACCTGCTGTGACGTTGATAGCTATGAAGCGTGAGGTTGCTGTGTGCCATACACAGGTTTTCCGTGGAGCGAATGTCAAGTTAGGAAACTGGCGACAAGTCACTGTATACAATACAGCTTCTGCTTAAGGCAGATAAACCGTGATGATAATCGGGAATTGTCCGGTGGGTCGGGCTTTGGCTCGGCTCGTTTGTTTGGACGAGCGCGAAACACACGGGTAAGTGTACAGTCACCGCTTGTCGTACTGAAAGTTAAGTGCGAAAAGGAGGCGACTTTTTTTATGGCAAGTCAAGTAATGAGAATCACCCTGAAGGCTTACGATCATCAGTTAGTAGATGCTTCTGCTGCAAAGATCGTTGAAGCTGCAAAGAAGGCAGGAACGAAGGTTAGCGGTCCGGTGCCGATGCCGACGAAGAAAGAGGTAGTTACCATTCTTCGTGCAGTGCACAAGTATAAGGACAGCCGTGAGCAGTTCGAGCAGAGAACTCACAAGAGACTGATCGACATCATCGCTCCGAACCAGAAGATTGCCGAGGCTCTTTCCAGACTGGATATGCCGGCAGGTGTGTTCGTTGACATCAAGATGAAGACGAAGTAATCTGTGTCAGCGGGAAAGTAATTTCAAAACAGAAAAATCCTTAGGGTTTCTATACAGGGTCCAAGCGTCTTATCTGAAAGGAAAGACCCAAGCATCCGAATAGGCCATCTAGGATGATTGAGCTTCAAAGAGGTTCAATCCGCTGTAGATTAACAGGAGGTGCAAGAATGAAGAAAGCGTTATTAACAACGAAAGTCGGAATGACTCAAATCTTCAACGCAGACGGAGCCTTAGTTCCGGTTACCGTACTGCAGGCTGCTCCGAACGTTGTAACCCAGGTTAAGACGGTTGACAACGACGGCTATGAAGCAGTTCAGGTCGGCTATGGTGAGATCAGAGATGTTCTCGTAAACAAGCCGCGCAAGGGAACATTTGCAAAAGCAGGTGTTGCAAACAAGAGATTTCTCAAGGAGTTCAAGTTTGAGAACAGCTCCGAGTATACCGTAGGTCAGGAGATCAAGGCTGACATCTTCGCTGAAGGCGAGAAGATTGATGCTACCGGTATTACAAAGGGTAAGGGATTCCAGGGTGCCATCAAGAGACACGGCTTATCCAGAGGACCGATGAAGCATGGTTCCAAGTATCACAGACATGCAGGTTCCAACGGACCGGCAACGACTCCGGGCCGCGTATTCAAGGGCAAGCACATGCCGGGACAGACCGGTAATGTGAAGGCTACCGTACAGAATCTTGAGGTTGTTAAGGTTGATGTTGAGAACAACCTGATCCTCGTTAAGGGTGCAGTACCGGGACCGAAGAAGGCTCTGGTAATCTTAAAAGAGACCGTTAAGAGCGCAAACTAAGAAGCTTTGAGAAAGGAGGAACAAAATAATGGCTAGTGTTAAGGTTTATAATATTGAAGGCAAGGAAGTTGGCACCATGGAGCTCAACGACGCAGTCTTCGGTGTAGAAGTAAATGAGCATTTAATGCATATGGCTGTTGTGAGCCAGCTCGCTAATAAGCGTCAGGGCACACAGAGCGCAAAGACCCGTGCCGAAGTAAGCGGTGGCGGAAGAAAGCCGTGGAAGCAGAAGGGAACCGGTCATGCAAGACAGGGTTCGACCAGATCTCCGCAGTGGACCGGCGGTGGCGTAGTATTCGCTCCGAAGCCGAGAGATTACTCCATTAAGATGAATAAGAAGGAAAAGGCAGCTGCAATTAAGTCCGTTCTTACGAGCAAGGTTGCAGAGGAGAAGTTCATCGTTGTAGAGGGACTTACCTTTGACGAGATTAAGACTAAGAAGATGGCAGCAGTTCTTGAGAACCTCAAGGTAAACAAGGCTCTTGTTGTTCTTGACAAGAAGGATGAGAACGTGATTCTCTCCGCAAGAAATCTTCCGGCAGTAAGAACCACGATGTCCGGCAGCGTAAATGTTTACGATGTTTTAAAGTATGACAACGTAGTGATTACGAAGGAAGCTGTTGCTCAGATTGAGGAGGTGTACGCATAATGGCAGATTTAAAGTATTATGACGTTATCTTAAAGCCGGTAGTAACCGAGAAGAGTATGAACGCTATGGCTAGCAAGAAGTACACTTTTTCCGTACATCCGGATGCAACGAAGCAGCAGATTAAGGAAGCTGTTGAGAAGATGTTTAACGGAACCAAGGTTGCAAGCGTTAACACCATGAATGCTGATGGTAAGACCAAGAGACGCGGAATGACCTTCGGTAAAACCGCAAAGACAAAGAAGGCTATCGTTCAGCTTACCGCTGACAGTGCAGAAATTGAGATTTTTGCAGGCTTATAATACGCTTACGCAGAGAACAAAATACAAATATTGCGTAAGCACACGAAAGGAGTTAAATCATGGGAATTAAAACCTATAACCCATATACACCTTCCAGAAGAAATATGACCGGTTCTGATTTCGCAGAAATCACCACGAGTACCCCGGAGAAATCCTTATTGGTTTCCTTAAAGAAGAACGCAGGTCGTAACAATCAGGGAAAGATTACCGTAAGACACCAGGGCGGCGGCTCCAGAAGAAAGTACAGAGTCATCGACTTTAAGAGAAACAGCAAGGACGGCATTCCGGCAACGGTTAAGTCCATCGAGTACGATCCGAACAGAACTGCTAACATCGCATTAATCTGCTATGCAGATGGTGCTAAGGCATACATTCTTGCTCCGAACGGCTTGAAGGTTGGACAGACCGTTATGAACGGTGCTGAGGCAGAAGTAAGAGTAGGTAACTGCTTACCGCTTCAGAACATCCCGGTTGGTGCCGAGATTCACAACATTGAGCTTTACCCGGGCAAGGGCGGTCAGCTGGTTCGTTCCGCAGGAAACGCTGCACAGCTGATGGCTAAGGAAGGAAAGTATGCAACACTTCGTCTTCCTTCCGGTGAAATGAGAA
>CALZBV010000085.1 GCA_945622055.1 uncultured Clostridia bacterium | reverse complement strand
TCCGCGTTAATCGTATCTAACAGCACTTCTGCCGTTTTCTGCAGCGTATCATAATTCTCACTGCTCTTTAGCTCTTTCACAAGAATAATATTCTTTTCATCCACTGCCGTAATAAAATCGCGGTTCTTCCCTGCATAGAGGGTTCGTACCGTCTCCAGTACGTTCACATCTCTCTCCTGCTTCGTCTCGATGAGCAGAACCACTCTGCGCGCCTCCGTCTCAATATGCAGCTTCTTCGCAAGATTGTAAATATCCACCTGAAGCATGTTATCAAGCAGGAGATTTTTGATAAAGTTGTCTTTATCGTAGCGCTCCTTATAAGCTACAATCAAATTCTGTATCTGAAAGGCCGTCATCTTTCCGACCATATATACATCATCGGTATCCCCCTTGGCCAGCACAATAACCTCAAGCTGCCCTTCATCAAACACCTTAAAGAAATGGTCACCGGCCATTGCCTGACTGTCTGCCGGAGAATTCACAAAAGCAACCACAGCATCCGTATTCTCCGGAAACGTAGTAAGCGTGGACGCCAGAACATCACCATCCGTGCCAAATACACATAAATCCACCCTGGAAATTGCCTTTAACCCATCTATCGTACTCTGTAACACCTGGTTCGAAATCATATTTCCTCCTTCTCAAAGCCAACAATACACCCATTATCTAGATTTTAACACTCTCCAAAATAAAAGTCAACAAAGTCACAGAATATACAAAATTAAACAAAAATGCGTGAAGGTTTGTGCTTCGCACATGCCCACGCATTCGCAACTTCGTTGCTCCTCGCGGGCGCGTTCGCATGATTCATTGCTCCAAAAACAAGTTTTTTTCGCAATTCTTCATGCTCACTTTGCCTTCACGCAAAAAGACCGCCCCTTTCGGGACGGTCTTCAAAAATACCTTCTCAGTTGTAATTATGTATGGATTAGTGAGTAATAATCTGCTCGGTTTCCTTATCAAATATATGAATCTTGGAAAGATCAAGCGCAATCGGGATAACATCGCCCGGTCTTGCAGTCGTACGCGGGTTAACACGTGCGGTTACCGGAATGGTATCATCGATATCGAAGTACAGGAATACTTCTGCACCAAGAAGCTCGTATACACGAACAGCTGCTTCAACGGTGCTGTCTCTGAAGGTATCAAGGAAGATCTGCTCATCCTTAATATCCTCCGGTCTGATACCGAGAACGACCTTCTTCGGATGCTCCTCATTGGTATAACCACCAGCGATAAGCTTCTTTGCTCTGTTCTCACCAAGTCTGATGGAATGGCTACCGAACTTAAGAGCAACCGTTCCGCCCTCTTCTACTGCATCACAATCGATGAAGTTCATCTGCGGGGATCCCATGAAACCTGCAACGAACAGGTTCTGCGGTCTGTCGTAAAGGTTCTGCGGAGTATCTACCTGCTGGATAACACCATCCTTCATAACTACGATTCTGGTACCAAGGGTCATAGCCTCTGTCTGGTCATGGGTAACGTAGATGATCGTAGTCTGGAGGTTCTGATGTAACTTGGAAATCTCAATTCTCATCTGTACACGAAGCTTTGCATCGAGGTTGGACAGCGGCTCATCCATCAGGAATACCTTCGGATGACGTACGATTGCACGACCCATAGCTACACGCTGTCTCTGACCACCGGAAAGAGCCTTCGGCTTACGGTCTAAGAGATGCTCAATATCAAGAATTCTTGCTGCCTCGTGAACAAGCTTGTTAATCTCTTCCTTCGGGGTCTTTCTTAACTTAAGACCGAATGCCATGTTATCGAACACGGACATATGCGGATACAGAGCGTAGTTCTGGAATACCATCGCGATATCTCTGTCCTTCGGCTCAACATCGTTCATAAGCTTGTTGCCGATGTAAAGCTCACCACTGGAAATCTCCTCAAGACCTGCAATCATACGAAGAGTGGTGGACTTACCACAACCGGACGGACCAACGAAAATGATGAATTCCTTATCTTCGATTTCAAGGTTGAAATCCTTAACAGCCACGACGCCGCTCGGATAAGTTTTGTTGATATTCTTTAAAGATAAACTTGCCATTACTTATTCCTCCTGATGATTTTTCTTGTTTTCTTTCATCAAACAATTAACACTCCTATAGTGTACACTATCCGCGAACAAATTTCCATGTCTTAAATAACCAAAATATGCTTTCATTTTTTAGGCACTTTGTACATAGCATGTTTTATGGTTTTCTGTTATTTTCAAACAATTTTCTTTTTCGTCTGATTATTCATTGGTTTTATTGCTAATTTTTCCTTGAAATCATTAATCACCACTATGTTTGCCGACTCTTTACCACACTTCATATTTACCAAATTCCGTCACCTATTTCAATTCAAACATCCCTGCCTCAAACCGCTGTGCCATTTCCGATACTGCATCGGAATCCGGCCGGTAGCCGGAGGTCTGTGCCTCACCGGGCAGCACCTGATAAAACACGTTTTTAATGTCGCAATAGCTCTCCGTGTAAATCAGCGCCTCTTTTTCCGTCCGGTCGGTAACCGCTCTGTGCTGAACCGTTAAAACCGTATCCACCATCGATTCCGGCGCCAAAAACCGAATCCCTGCGTCACTTTTTCCCGTCAATTCAGAAAACAACTCCTCAGGAAGCAGATAACACGCTTTTGGTCTTACCCCTAAAAGACCGCCCATTGCCTCCTCCGCTGCCATGCAAAACAGCTCCTCCCTTGCCAGGCTCAAAAGCTCGGATAACATAAACAGCTTCGGCATTTCCGGGCGATGTACCCGAAGCACCTCATAGGCTCCCGCCGACAGCTCAATCTGCGTATCCGTCGGTACACGTACAAACACAAGACTGTCCCGGAGAAAATCCGCATATTGCAAATAAAAATCCGTTATCTCATCTTGTTCTCCCCGCACCGCGATTACCGTAAAGCCCGAGGAATATACTACGGGAAGCTCCGAATTCTGAGACGGCACCGGGACTGTTTCCGGCTTTGTCTGCGTCTGTACCTCAAAAAACCCGGAAAGAAGTACAAAGCTTCCCAGCCAGATTAAGCTTCCGATGGAAGCACATACAAATATCTTAAGAAGCATTCCGTCCTTATCCATTTTTCTACTTCCTTTCAATAAACTCCGAAACTTCTGAGCCCATTTTCAGCGAAACAATTTTCACCGGAAATCCTCTGCTTTTTCTTGCCCATTCTCTTTTTCAATAGTATAATCAAAGAAAAACCTCCCGATTCAAAAACATTCAGGGATCCCTGCAAAGTATTTTCATTCAATAAAGGAGTATTTATGTATCAAAAAACCGTACTGATTACCGGTGTTTCCCGTGGAATCGGACGCGCCTGTGCAATCGCCTTTGCAAAGGAGGGCTATCAGATTGCCGGATGCTGCCGGACCAATACCTCACTTTTGGAAGCTCTGCGTGCAGAGCTTGACACGCTCCGGGTACCACACCTTCTTCTGACCGGAGACGTCTCTGATTCCGGATTTGTTGACCGGCTGTTTTCCGAAACCCAAAAACGTTTTGGACGTTTAGACCTCCTGATAAATAACGCCGGAATTTCAAAAATCGGGTTACTGGAGCTGATGTCTGATGCAGACTGGAACCGGATTGTTTCCGTGAATCTTTCTTCCGTTTTTTATTGCTGCCGTAGTGCAATTCCGTTGTTTTTAAAAAACCGTGATATTGTTGCTCCGAACGAGGCCTGTGGCAGAATTCTCAACGTTTCCTCCATCTGGGGCTGTTCCGGTGCTTCCTGTGAAGCAGCATACTCTGCAACAAAGGGCGGTATGAATGCGATTACGGAGGCACTTGCAAAAGAACTGGCCCCCAGCCGGATTCCGGTAAATGCGCTTGCCTGCGGTGTCATTGACACCGATATGAACCGCTGTTTTTCTGATGAGGAACGTGCCGCTTTGGAGGAAGAAATCCCTGCCGGACGTTTTGCCACTCCGGAGGAGACCGCGCACGCACTTTTCCTTCTTTCCCAAATGCCCTCCTATCTGACCGGACAGATTATACGTTTTGACGGAGGACTTCTCTAAACAATGTTATCACTATGATTTGTGGTACACCAAACAGCACCTCTCAGAAAAAATGTCTAATAGGAATCCTCCGTGGACTCCTATTAGACAATATTTTAATCTCGTCGCAGCGCTTTTCTTCGCCGCTTATCCTCATACATATGCCCGTCACTCATCTCGAGTGCCTTAATCAGGGACGTTCTGCAGGCATCCTTTACCTCATGGACGCCACAGCTGATTTCCGCAGAATAATTCTGACTTCCGGCTTTGTTTACGTTCACCAGCTCTTCCCGAAGCTGCATGACATAATCACTGCCCGCACCCGGCTGGTCAATCAGCATTACCACGCAAAACTCATCGCCACCGGTCCGCGCATACACCATATCCTTTGCCGCCATGTTCTCAAGAGCTCTGGCAACACGGCAAAGAGCATCATCCCCGCAATTGTGTCCAAACGCATCATTAATCTTTTTCAGATTATCCATGTCAATGCAGATGACTGCCACACGGCTTTTTTTCTCCGCAGCCTCCGAATAAAGCTTTCGTGCATGCTCCTCAAAGCCACGGCGGTTGTAAATTCCGGTCAGCGCATCCTCTTTGTATAAACGCTTAATATCCTCCATGGCATTCAGGCGTTCATGCAGACGATAGTGTTCAACTCCAACCGAGAAAACCATCGTCCAGGGCTGAAGCATATCATTGTATGTTTCATAATCCGAAAATGTGGACGCAACATAACCAAGAATCCGGTTTTTATAATGGATCAACGTAAAATAAATGCTTGCCGTCGGAAGCTCTGCACGTTCCTCCTCCGGGATCAGTTCCCGTCGTTCGAACGGTTTCTCCATGAGCTGCAGTCCCTTATCCGCACTCTTTACTGAACGTAACATCATTTTCTGCGTCAGCTCTCTTCGAACCTCACCGACATTCCTGTCTTCCTCAGTAAGCTCCTCCGATTCATCACACAGGCAAATCCATACCTTTTTTGTCGCTTCTCCAAAGGAGTACTTGTTCGCCATCTGAAGCAGCGTTTTTTCATCCGTTATACCTTCCATATCTGCATTCATAAAGGTAGACTGATAAATCACCTCTCGTTTTTGCTCAATCTCCTTTACCATGGAAAACCATTTACTTTTTTCCTCATGCCAACAGCAGCCACAGCTTCCGCGATATCTTTCCAGCGTTGAAACGTATTGTATCTTATCCGGCTGCTCTCCTCTGAAAAGCGCGTCAATCGTATCTACAGCACGTTCTGCCATATCCTCAAAGCTGACCCGTACCGTTGACAACGTCGGAACGCTCTGTAACGACTCTATGACGTCATCAAAGCCGGATACGCAAATATCCTCCGGCACACGAATCCCCCTGCGTTCCAGCGCACCCATTACAGAAATCGCCATGAAATCATTCGCGCAGACAATCGCCTGTGGAAGAGTACCCTTTCTTCCCGAAAGGAAATGCTCCGCCGCAGCCTCACCCTTTTCCTTCCAGTAATCCCCATAATAAATCATGTCATCGGTAACGCAGAGCCCATGCTCCGCCATTACGCGCTTATAGCATTCCAGTCGTTTCCGGCCATCCTCTAAATCCATTCGTCCGGACATAAAGCAAATATTGGTAAACTTATGCTCCTCGATAAAGTGACAGATGATTTTTTCCATGGAAGTAGAATCATCCACCACAACATTATAAACACCCTCCAGACGCTCCCGTATAGAAACCACCGGACACGGAGCCGCCTTTAATTTCCGGTACAGCACCTCTAATCTTCCCTGCAGATAAATCGTATCCGGTGCAACAATGATGCCGTCTAATTCCGAATACTCCGGTAAATCAAAGATTTTGCACTCTCCATCAAGATACAGCAGATTATCATCATAGGAATTAAAGGTAGTAAAAAAATAAACATCATAGCCAAGCGCTTCCGCCCTCCGGCTGATGGTCCTGCAAACCCTGCCGGAAAAATTCTGCGTAACTCCGCCGATAAAAACTCCGATTTTTTTTCTTCTCATCGCGTCACCCTTATTCTTTCCACAATCCGTAAATACTCCGTCTTTAAGTCCTGATACCTCTCCTGTATTGCCAGAAAACCGGCTTTCTCTTTCCTTAACAGCATACAAAGCTCTGCAGCCATAGCCGCAGTCCTGTCGAATCCAAAATGGGCAAGATCCCCCTTCAGCCGGTGAAGCTGTTTCCACAGTGCCTCCTTCGCCTCAGGGCAAAGCATCGCATCCGTTTCTGTGAAAAATTCCTCTCCCGGCAGTAGTCTGACACATTCCTCCCAAAGTTCCATATGCCCTGCCATCCGTTCCCGAAGGGAAGCCTCATCTTCAATCCATGGTTTTAATTCAGAAAACAGACTGCTTTCCAAACGCTCACGCTCCTACGCCTTACTGTATCCAAACGGACACGAAGTCTACCACACAAAATAACACTTATCAATAAGTATAACGCATTGAATATCTTTTGTCTACCCTTTTTTTGCTCGGCAAACCTTGTCCGTACTTTTCCAAAACAGTACTGCAGAAGCTCCTGTATCCGCCATTCTATTGTGCGGCCTGTTTAATTTAATAAGAAAAAAGCCCTGAAATTTATCAATTTCAAGGCTTTAAACTAAATCATGGTGAATGCGGAAAAAGGGACTTGAACCCTCACGGTCGGGGACCACATGATCCTTAGTCATGCCTGTCTGCCAATTCCAGCATTTCCGCATTTTAAATTTGTACCTTCCCAGCTCAGCTTGTTGGTATACGGTACGATGCAGTTGAGGGGACTTGAACCCCTACCCAAGTACATGGACATGAACCTGAATCATGCGCGTATGCCAATTCCGCCACAACTGCGAACTGCTCCATTATACTAACACCATCTGCCTCATTTGTCAACTGTTTTTTTGAAATTTTTTTTAATTTATAAAACAGTATATACTTTTCCGTCACATACCAGAATCCCTTCTTCCCTCATACGTGACAGCTCACGCATAAGCGCACTTCGGTTCACGCACAGAAACTCCGCAAGCTCGGTCTTGTTAAACGGAAGCTCCACCGTATATCCTCCCGACCCGCTCCGTTTTCCCTGCGGACTCTGCCCCACGAGCCGTAAACAGGTAAGAATTCTCTGGCGGAGTGCACCGGTCGAAAGAATTTCGACCTTTGCGAGCATTCGTCTCGTCTTGAGTGCTAAAAGGCCTGTCAGATTTTCCACAAACCGCAGATGACAATCACAGATGTGTCTTCCGACGCCAGGCTGTACTGCTTTTTCCGTATCTCTCCATTCCTTCTCCATACCGTCATGGTATCTGCAGCCCGTAAAGCCTGCATCAGGCCAGAGCGTACGATACTGAAACAGCATGACCTCACAATCGGATAAGGCGCGGTAATTCAACGTAGTGCAGTGTACCTGTTCCCCGATAAACATATCACCAAACAGCTCTCCCTGCTGCAGCTTCATAAAAAAACACCCTTCCCCCAGCATATCCTCCTTCTCCATCAGAATCTCTCCGTCCAGAATAATTCCGACCTGACGGACCTCGTCACCTTCCATAAGAATATACTCGTTTTTCCGGTATCGTCTGCAATAAAACCGAAAGCAATGCATAATCCGCGTAATCTCTTCTGCGGAAAGCCCCGAAAACAACGGGTGATTTTCGATTTTCTTCTCCTTTTTCATACTTCTCTCCTGATTTTGCTGTCTGTTGGCATTTTATAACAGACCGTCTCTCCTGCAGAATGCTACAGATTGCACAAAGAAATAATTGTTTTCTACCTATTATTTTACACAAAAGTGTTGCCATTGCAACACTTTTTTCCTGTTCCGGTGCTATAATCAATTTTCGGTGCGTGAAATAGCAATAGGCAGAGGAAGAAACGTTTTCCTTTCTTCCCTGTTTCACCCCATTTACATAAATCACGAAGAGAAAAAGAGGTAATTATTATGGCATCCTATGATGTGTTCAAGGATCTGGCAATCATCATCGTATTTGCCAAAGCATTCGGTATTCTGGCACGTAAGCTCAAAGCCCCGCAGGTTGTCGGCGAAATCATTGCCGGCCTGATTATCGGACCGAGCCTTCTCCATCTGGTTGAACCGACCGATTTCCTTGTCCAGATGGCCGAAATCGGCGTTATTCTCCTGATGTTTTCCGCCGGACTCGAAACGAACCTGCGCGACCTTTTAAAAACCGGCCCGCTCGCATTTCTGATTGCCTGTGCAGGCGTTTTGATTCCTCTGCTTGGCGGAACCGCCCTTTATGCCTGCTACTATGGATTTGACGGCATCGGCACTGATTCCTTTTACCGTGCAGTGTTTATCGGTACGATAATGACCGCCACCTCCGTCAGCATTACCGTGCAGACGCTTCGTGAGCTTGGTCGCCTCAAAGGAAAGGTCGGCACCACAATTTTAAGTGCTGCAATTATCGATGATGTCATCGGAATTATCGTCCTGACCTTTGTCATCGGCTTTAAAAATCCGGAGTCCAGGCCTGCCACCGTTATCATAAATACACTGCTGTTCTTTGCCGGAAGCATCGTGCTTGGCTTTATTGTCTTTAAGCTGTTTAAGCGTGTGGACGGTATGTTCCCGCACACAAGACGTATTCCGATTCTTGGTCTTGCACTCTGCCTGATTCTTTCCTACTGCGCAGAGCATTTCTTCGGAATCGCAGATATTACCGGTGCTTACGTTGCCGGAATCATTCTCTGCAGCTGTAAGGATTCGGACTATATCGCCGAAAAAATGGATATCAACTCCTACATGCTGTTTGGCCCGATTTTCTTTGCCAGTATCGGTCTGAAAACAAGCCTTGCCAACGTAAACGGTGACATCCTTCTGTTCTCCGTATTCTTTGTCATCGTGGCACTTGCGGCTAAAATCGTCGGCTGCGGACTTATCTCCAGACTGTGTCGCTTCTCCTGGCCGGATTCTCTTAAAATCGGCATCGGAATGATGACCCGTGGTGAGGTTGCCCTGATTGTATCCCAGAAGGGTCTGTCCGTAGGTCTTCTGACCCCTGAGTACTTTACCTGTGTCATCCTGCTGATTATCACCTCCTCCGTGGTTACACCGATTGTATTAAAGGTGCTTTACTCAAAGTATCCGGGAGAAACAGCGGTAAGGTAAGTCAAAACGGCATCCGCGCAGCCTCCGGTTTCATTTTCACAAAAAAAGATTACAAAAATACCGGCACCAGTATTTACAGATGCCGGTATTTTCTTACCCTTTTTTCGTGAAAGGCTGCCTGCCCTTACTCCTCAAAGCCCGCATATTCCTTCCGTAACAAGGCACCGAAATATGCATACTTTGGC
>CALZBV010000084.1 GCA_945622055.1 uncultured Clostridia bacterium | reverse complement strand
GATTATCGGACACACCGATAATGTTCCGATTAAATCCGGTAAATTCCCGGATAATGATTACCTCTCTGCTGCAAGAGCAATTGAAACAGCAAAGTATCTGGTAGCCGCAAAGAATCTGGATTCATCGAAGGTTTCCTTTTCGGGAAAAGGAGAACGGGAGCCTGTAGATACAAATTCAACGGCTGAGGGGCGTGCAAGGAACAGAAGAATTGAATTCCGGATTTATTCCAAAGGAAAGAATTAACGATTAGGTTTGGAGGAAATGCGATGAAACGTAATATGCTTGCTATTGTAATACTGGCTGCAACACTGATTAACATTTCGTTATCGGCAGTGCTTTTGTTTACGGTTGTTCCGAAGGCAAAGCGGACCGATGCCCTGATAGAGAAGATTGTCGCAGCAGTTGAGCTTGAGACAGAGTCCGGTATCGGAAAAGACTACGGCACGGTTGCTCCGGAGAATCAGGAAGAAATCGTTTTGTTTAAGGATAAGGTAATCAATCTTAAGTCTGACAATGACAAGTCAGGTTTTGCACAGGTAAGTGTAACGCTTACGCTGAACAAGAAGCATGATGATTATGCCAAGCTTCAGCCTTTGATTGCATCCAAGGAAGAGAAGATTGTTGCTGCGGTCCGCAATGTTTTGAAGGATTATACGGCTGTCGATGTTTCTGAAAGCACAGATGAGATTAATGCAAAGACGCTTGAGCGGGTTGTTGAGATTTTTCAGTCTACCTGTATCATTGAGGTTACTGTCAATGCATTTGCGGTTGAACAGTAACAAAATAAGGTTTCTTCGTAAATGGAAGAAAATAACTGTATTTTACAGACAAATAATGAAAATTTTTGATGATTTTTTTTTGGATATGTGTTATCATGGTAACAGGCATAATAATGTCTGTTCTGTAGGGAGGTTTTGGTATGGGTGATGTCTTATCCCAAAAGGAAATAGACGATCTGCTGAAGGCTTTTTCCAGTGGCGAACTTGATGCCGAGGATATCAAAAGCTCAAATGAGAAGCAGGTAAAAAACTACGACTTTAAACGACCTACAAAATTCTCAAGAGAGCATCTTCGTACATTGGAGATTATTTTTGAGCATTATGGAAGACTGTTATCCACGCATTTGCCGGCATATTTACGAAAGACGGTCAATGTTGATGTAAGAAGCTCAGAGGCGATGATTTATTCTGAGTTTACCAATGCACTTTCGAATCCGGTTCTCCTCGGAATTGTGGATTTTAAACCATTGGAAGGAAATATCCTCATAGAGCTTTCCAATGAGCTTGGCTACGCTTTTGTTGACCGGATGCTTGGAGGCCCGGGACTTCCGCTGGAAAAATCAAGAGATTTTTCAGAGATTGAGCTTGTTATTATCGAGCGGATTTTTACCATTGTTACGAATCTGCTTCATGACCCGTGGGAAAATGTAGTTTCCCTGCGGCCGAGACTTACGAGAATTGAAACAAACAGCCAGTTTGCGCAGATGATTGCTCCGAACGAGACGGTTTCTATCATCACGCTGAATCTTAAAGTCGGTGGGCTCGAAGGCATGCTGAATGTCTGTATCCCGTATACGGTAGTTGAGCCTGTGATTGATAAGCTGAGTACAAAATCCTGGTATGCATCTGCAAAGCTCAAGGAGGATGAAGCATATAAGGAATTCATTGAGGCTGCGATTTCCAGGGCGAAGGTTCCGGTAAAGGCAGTGCTCGGACAAAGCTCGATTTCAGTGAATGATTTCATCAACATGCAAAAAGGTGACATCATTAAGCTTAACACTAAGATTAGTGATGAGCTTAATGTTTATGTTGGAAATATACTAAAATTTACGGCGCTTCCGGGTTCTTCCTCGGATACCTATGCAATCAAGATTGCGAGCGTCGTAAGAGAGGAGTAAGGTATGGACGGAATGTTATCGCAAGAAGAAATCAATGCCCTGTTCAGTGGTATCGACATGGACGAAGAGCCGGCGAAAGCTTCCGGTGCCTTCAGCGATTTACTCACGGCAGAGGAAAAGGATGCCATTGGGGAGATTTCCAATATCAGCCTTGGTTCTTCCGCAACTACGTTGTTTGCCCTGGTAAACCAGAAGGTAAACATTTCGACACCGAATGTTTCGATTTGCGAATGGGATGAACTTGTAAAACAGTATTCAGCTCCGTGCGTTTTCATTCAAATTTCCTATAAAGAGGGACTGGATGGTAAAAATATACTTATTTTGCAGGAGAGAGATGTTAAGATTATTGCTGACTTGATGATGGGCGGTGATGGTTCAAACTGTAATGATCCGCTGAATGATCTGCATCTGAGTGCAATTAGTGAAGCAATGAACCAGATGATGGGTGCTTCCTCAACCTCTCTTTCGTCCATGTTTGAAACCAAGATTGACATCAGTCCGCCAAGTGCAAGTCTGATTAACCTGAATGATGTTGTAAACAGGGAAGAGATTGCTCCTTTTTTACGGGGACCATTTGTTAAGGTTTCATTCCGCATGGAAATCGGTAACCTGATTGACAGCGAACTGATGCAGCTCTATCCGATAGAGTTTGCAAAAAGCTTGTATAAGAAGTTTATAAATGATGACATGGCGGCAGCAGAGCCGGTGGCTATTCCGGAGCCTGCGCCAGTCTCAAATCCGATACCTCAACCGGCTCCGGTTCCGCAACAGGCGGCGGCTCCGATGCCGGCTCAGAATATGGCAATGAATATGGGAATGGGCATGATGGGACAGATGCCTGGAATGATGCAGCAGCCGATGAACATGAATTACATGCCACCGGTGCAGGATGTGAATATTGCACCTGCGCAGTTCCAGCCGTTCCAACCGGTTCAGAGTCCACTGCTTCAGACGGAAAACATCGATCTTCTGCTTGATGTTCCGCTTGAGGTAACCGTGGAGCTTGGCAGAACAAGTAAATCCATCCGAGAGATTCTTGATTTTGCTCCCGGAACGATTTTAGAGCTCAACCGGCTGGCCGGTGAACCGATTGACGTTTTGGTAAACGGCAAGTATGTTGCCAAGGGTGAGGTAGTGGTAATCGAGGAGGCATTTGCAATCCGGGTTACGGAAGTAATTAAGTAAGAACAAAAGTAAAACCTTGTAAGAAATGGAGAGATAGAATGGCTAAGAATATTCTGATTTGTGACGATGCAGCATTTATGCGTATGATGATTAAGGATATCTTAACGAAGAACGGTTATAATGTTGCCGGTGAGGCAGAAAACGGCGCGGTTGCTGTGGATAAGTACATGGAGGTTAAGCCGGATCTTGTTATGATGGATATCACCATGCCGGAAAAGGACGGTATTCAGGCGTTAAGAGAGATTAAAGCAAAGGACCCGTCGGCAAATGTAATTATGTGCTCCGCAATGGGTCAGCAGGCAATGGTAATTGAGTCCATTCAGGCCGGCGCAAAGGATTTCATCGTTAAGCCGTTCCAGGCAGACCGTGTCCTGGAAGCTGTACGTAAGGCGGTAGGCTGAGTAAAGGAGTAATTATGGCAGATGCTTTTCTGAATCGAATGGTTTTTTTAGAAGTAAAGTCGATTGGACAAAGCATTGCTGAATTTATTTTTCTTTTGGTTGTATTTATTCTGATTCTGGTTGCGTGTGTTTTTACAACACGGTTTGTTGCAAGGCAGCAGATGCAACGTGGCCGGAACAGTAATTTTAAGCCGATTGAAACATATCAGGTGGCGCAGAACCGGTATTTACAGTTGGTTCAGATTGGGACGAGATACTTTGTAATCAGTGTTACAAAGGACAGTATTTCGCTTCTCTGTGAATTACAGCAGGATGAATTTGAACTGAAGGCAGAAGAAAATACCGGTTTCTCAAAGTCGTTTAAAGATATTTTATCAGATTTGAGAGTAAAGGTTGATCGACATGATGACGAGGGAAAGTAAGAATCGAAATGTTATTTTTTTGATTGTTCTTTTCGTTGCGGTATGTATGTTAACCTTTATTTGTCGTGCTCCGAAAACAGCAATGGCTGCAGAGGACAAGACTTCCGGCGGAGTACAGATTAACGGAAATCTTGGAACAATTGATTTTAACATTTCAGGAAACTCAACAGAAGACAATTCCCTTGCGACAACGCTTCGAATGCTTCTGATTCTTACGGTGCTTTCACTTGCACCGTCTATTATCATTATGGTGACATCGTTCACCCGGGTACTGATCGTGCTTCATTTTGTGCGTTCGGCCCTGGGCACCCAGACAACGCCTCCGAATCAGGTCATGATTGGATTGGCGTTGTTTTTGACGCTCTTTATTATGACTCCGACAATTTCAAAAGTGAATACGAGAGCAGTTCAGCCTTTGTCTGCCGGAGAAATAACAGCAGAGGAAGCACTGAAGGAAGGGATTGAACCAATCCGCGAGTTCATGTTTCTTGAGGTGCGAGAGAAGGAGCTTGCTCTTTTTGTGGATATTGCAGGAATTGAGAATATTCAGACGACAGATGATATTCCGACCTGGGTACTGGTTCCGGCCTTTATTATCAGCGAATTGCGTGCTGCTTTTATCATCGGATTTTTGATTTATATCCCGTTTATTGTAATCGATATGGTTGTTTCATCTACGCTTATGGCGATGGGTATGATGATGCTTCCGCCGACTACAATTTCCATGCCATTTAAGATTTTGCTTTTTATTATGGCAGATGGATGGACACTTGTCATTGAGAATGTCGTGAGGTCATTTCAATCCTTTGGTGGATAGGAAATACCGGCCGGGGAGGTGTAAAGTATGGATGAAGCTAACTTAATACAATTACTGGTTATGGCCTTGGTTACGGTAATCAAAGCGTCTGCACCGATGCTTCTGGTTTCTTTGGTTGTAGGTCTTGTCATCAGTATTCTTCAGACCGTTACCTCAATTCAGGAGCAAACGCTCACATTTGTTCCGAAGCTTTTGGCGGTGTTTCTTGTTCTGATTATTGCCGGAAACTGGATTATGGGGACTGTGGTAGAATTGTTTGAAGAGCTCTGCATGAATTTCCGGTACTATATTAACGGGTAGCCATGATTTCGCTGCCACATCTTGAATTTTTTCTGCTGATCCTTGTGAGAGTCAGCGGATTTATGGTTTCCGCGCCGATTTTTTCACTGAGAAATATACCGATGCGGATAAAAGCAATTCTTTCCATCGCGCTGAGCCTGCCGATTTTTCATATGCTGCCGTATCAGGCAGTCGAGTATACTTCGGCAGTAGATTATGCAATGCTTGTGATGGTGGAGAGCATTGCAGGTCTGATTATGGGCTTTATGGCAAATGTTTCGTATTATATTCTTTCGTTTGCAGGCCAGCTGATTGATCAGGAGATTGGATTTTCCATGGTAAATCAGTATGATCCGATTACGAGCACCCAGGTAACGATTACCGGTAATCTTTATACCTATGCGGTTATGCTGATGCTTCTGATTACGGATTTGCATCACTATCTGATTCGCGCGATTGTGGATTCCTTTACCGTGATTCCGGTTGGAGCGGTGAAGCTTGATTTTAATATCTATCAACTGATGAAGCGATTTATGGTGGATTATTTTGTCATTGGGTTTCGTATTGTACTCCCGATTTTTGCCAGTCTTCTGGTCGTAAATACCATACTTGCCATTCTGGCAAAGGTTGCGCCGCAGATGAGTATGTTTGTCATTGGTCTGCAGCTGAAGGTATTTGTCGGACTGGCAGTACTTGTTTTAATGGTAATGATGATTACGGGGGTGGCGGATTTTGTATTCCGTGAAATGATGTCGATGCTGCAGGAAACACTTCCGTATCTTGGCGGCAGTTAATAAAGGGGGGAGAGCATGACGAAGCAGTGGGAAATGTTTTCCGAACCGGTGCTGATTCCGTACCGGCTGCAGTTCTTTGCAGATGAAGGTGCAGATAAAACGGAAGAGGCAACTCCGAAAAAATTACAGGATGCAAGAAAAGAAGGTCAGGTTGCAAAAAGCCAGGAGATTTCCACGGCATTTATGCTTCTTGCCCTGTTTGTAATGTTAAAGGTATTTGTCGGCTTCATTGGGAAGCGGTTTTTGAAGATTTTTGCGGAAATTTATCCATTATTTTCGGTTTATGCCCGCGAAGATTTTACGAAAAACATCGCGACGGCCTTTTTAAGAAAGGGGCTTGCAGAGGTTTTAATTACCGGACTTCCGTTGCTTGTGATTGCAGTAGCGGTTGCATTTGCAGTAAATGTTGTCCAGGTAAAATGGCAGGTAACGACAAAACCGCTCAAGCCGAAATTCGACAAATTTAATCCTGCCAAAGGAATTAAGCGTATTTTTTCCAAGGACAAGCTGTTTGAGCTTGTGAAGGACATAGTAAAGCTTAGCTTAATCTTTTATATTGCATATTCCGAGTTAAAGAAAAAAGCCGATGCAGTTGTGCTGTTGTATGATTTTTCCCTGAATCAGGCGGTTGCGTATATCGGAGATTTTATCATTAATCTCGGCATCAAGCTTTCGGCATTTTATCTGATTATCGGTGTGGCGGATTATATTTACCGAAAGATTAAGTTTAAAAAGGACCTGCGTATGAGCAAGCAGGAGGTTAAGGATGAATACAAGCAGCAGGAAGGTGACCCGCAGGTAAAGGGTAAGATTAAATCTAAAATGCGTGAGGTTTCGCAGCGTCGTATGATGCAGAAGCTTCCGGAGGCGGATGTTGTTATTACAAACCCGACGCATTTTGCCTGTGCAATCAAGTACGATAAGGAGGTTGCGGAAGCGCCGGTGCTGATTGCGAAGGGGGCCGATTATCTGGCTCAGAAAATAAAGGAAGCGGCAAAGGAAAACAGTATTCCGATTGTGGAGAATAAGCCACTGGCCCGTATGCTGTACTACAATGTTGACCCTGATGCGGAGATTCCGAGAGAACTGTATCAGATGGTGGCAGAGGTGCTGGCTTATGTATACCAGTTAAAGCATGACGGTGTTGCATAGAAAGAAAACGATAAATCAGAGTAGAACTATTTCAGCAGAAATCTTTACGGAAGGGAGGGAAAGCAGTGAAAAAATCAGATATGTTTTTAGGAATATATATTCTGTCGGCAATTATCTTTTTGCTTGTGCCGATTCCGACATTTTTACTCGATGTGCTGATGGCGCTTAATATTTCCATTGCCCTAATCATTCTGTTTAATGCATTGTTTTCCCAGGAAGTGCTCAATATGTCCACCTTCCCGATGGTTCTGCTGTTTACCACCGTGTTCCGGATTGGTCTGAATGTTGCATCTACGAAGAACATTCTGACACAGGGCTACGCGGGAGAGGTTGTTGAAACGTTTGGTGAATTTGTCGGCGGCGGTGATTTAATCGTCGGCATTATCGTGTTTTTTATTCTCATTCTCGTTCAGTTTATGGTAATCAATAAAGGTTCTGAACGAGTATCCGAGGTGCAGGCGAGATTTACGCTTGATGCAATGCCCGGAAAACAGATGGCAATTGATGCGGATTTAAATACCGGTGCCATTACCGATGCAGAGGCAAAGGTACGACGGGAGAAGATTCAGGCGGAGTCTGCATTCTTCGGTTCCATGGACGGTGCCACGAAGTATGTTAAGGGAGATGCCGCTGCCGGACTTATGATTACAGCAGTAAACCTTATTGGCGGACTTGTTATGGGAATGCTGCGTCAGGGGCTTGATTTTAATACGGCAATCAACAAATATGCCATCATGACCATCGGTGACGGATTGGTAAGTCAGATTCCGTCGCTGCTGATTTCGCTTTCGACCGGTATCATGGTTACGAAGGTATCTAAGGAAGCCGATGTCGGAGACCTGCTTTTGAAGGAGCTTTTTTCGACGCCAAAGGTGCTTTACATGGTAGGTGCCGGACTTATGGCGATGGGACTTTTTACGAAGCTTCCGAAGGTAATCTTTATCGGCTATGGTGTGGTGTTCATCATGGTTGGACGTAAGATGCAGGAGAAATTTGAGATTGCCCAGACGGAGGCTGCTGCAAAAGCAGTGGAAG
The DNA here is from genome assembly GCA_945622055.1 of uncultured Clostridia bacterium. GTDB lineage: Bacteria > Bacillota > Clostridia > Lachnospirales > Lachnospiraceae > SIG307. The sequence goes on along the minus strand of CALZBV010000084.1, from coordinate 1,400 downwards.
AGGAAGAGCTTCCGATTCGAAAGCCCGAAAATGTGCGGGAGATTATTTTGCCTGACCAGGTGGAGCTTGAATTCGGATATGGTATCATTCCGCTTGCGGATGTCAGCCAGGGAGGTGATTTGCTTGACCGTGTAGTATTAATTCGAAGACAGATTGCATTGGAGCTTGGCTGCGTTGTTCCGACGATTCGTCTGAGAGACAACATTCAGCTGAATCCGAACCAGTATGTGATTAAAATCAAAGGAATTGCGGTCAGCGACGGTGAGATTTTGTTTGACCACTATATGGCAATGAATCCGGGACATGTAGAGGAGGAAATTACCGGAATTCCAACCTTTGAGCCATCGTATCATCTTCCGGCAATCTGGATTACCGAGAGCCAGAGAGAACGTGCGGAGTCCTATGGATATACGGTAGTAGACCCGCCGTCAATCATTGCGACGCATCTTACTGAGGTAATCAAGGCACACCTTGATGAGCTTCTTACGAGACAGGCGGTACAGGATCTGATTAACAATATTACCGAACAGAACCAGGTGCTTGTCAATGAACTGATTCCGAAGCTTCTGGGCATCGGAGAGATACAGAAGGTGCTGCAAAATCTTTTGCGCGAAGGAATTGCAATCCGGGATATGATTACGATTCTTGAAACACTTGCGGATTATGCGGCAACCACAAGAGATACCGACGTACTTACAGAGTATGTAAGACAGGCATTAAAGCGTGCAATTTCGAACAAATATTTTCCGGGTGGTGAAACAACGAGTGTGGTTACCCTTGATCCGAGAGCCGAGCAGGATATCATGAATTCCGTAAAGCAGACAGAGCAGGGAGCTTACATTACGCTCGATCCGGAAAAAACACAGCGTTTGATGAGGTCGGTGAAGGAGGAGGCTGAAAAGCTTGAAAATCTCGGAAGAAATCCGATTGTTGTAACTTCTCCGATTGTTCGAATGTATTTTAAACGGCTGACAAAGGATTATTATCCGGATTTAATTGTGATTTCCTACAATGAAATTGAGTCAAATGTCGAATTACAATCAGTAGGGATGGTGACCGAATAAATGAACATTAAGACCTTTAAAGGAAAAACAGAAGAAGAAGCAATGGAGCTCGCCAAAAAGGAGCTTGGTGAAAATGCGGTAAAAATGGCATCGAAAAAGGTAGAACAGAAAAGTCTTTTTCTGCGGCTGTTTCAAAAGCCATTCTGGGAGGTTACTGCCGCTGTTGATGAACCGAATGTCTATGAGCGTTCCATACATAAAAAACATACAGAGCCGTCCGATGCAGATTATATGCCGGACAATAGAAAGGCAAGAAGGCCGGATGTCTTATTTCCGGAGCAGGCGGCTGAGGTAAGCAGCAATGCAATTGAGCAGAAGCTGGACAGCATCCGGAAG
>CALZBV010000083.1 GCA_945622055.1 uncultured Clostridia bacterium | reverse complement strand
TTTCCGGTATCACCGGAGGTCGCGGTCAGAATCACGATTTCGCCCTGATTGTTGTTCTTTTTTGCTGCTGTCGTAAGAAGATGCGGCAGAATGGAAAGTGCCATATCCTTAAATGCAATGGTTGCGCCGTGGAACAGCTCAAGATAATAAACGCCGTCTGCCTCCTTAATCGGTGCAATCTCCGGAACGTCAAACTTGCTGTCGTAAGCGCTGTTGATACAATGCTTTAACTCAGCCTCGGTATAGTCCGTAAGGAACAGCTTCATTACCTCATAAGCCACCTCACGGTAATTCATCTTGGAAAGGTCCTCAAGGCTGACATCCAGTGTCGGAATCGCAGTCGGTACGAACAATCCTCCGTCCTTTGCAAGTCCCTGTAGCACTGCCTGTGATGCAGTAATGGTCTCATTCTCGTTTCTTGTACTCTTATAACGAATCTCCATAGTGCCTCCTCAACTTCGCCTTTGTGGCGCATTTCTCTTATTTCGGTTCTTTTTTGAGCCTTTGCGGAGATTATAGCATAGAAAGTGCAGGCTTGCAAGGATAATTTATTTATTCTTATAGAACTCATGAACACCGTACTGGAACAGATATTCCAGTGCATTGTCAAACCAACGGACCGCATTCTCATTTGCCATTCTTCTTGCCATGAAGAACAATGCACCCTGCGATTCGTCCTCACCCGAAAGTACTCGCTCCACAGCCTCTCTCGTCTTGTCCGAAACCGTTACCTTCCAGTATCTTCCGTCCTTAATCGGAGAAAACTGATAGACATTTCCGTTTTTCTGGAAAACAACCTCGGCAATGCTGTCCGGGAAGCCCTTACTCAGAACGCGGTTCAAAACCACATTGGCAACAAGCATTCTTCCCTTGACATCCTCTGACGTAGCCTCCGCCTCCACAATACGAAGCAGAACCTCCTTGTCGTCCTCCGTAATCAGAATCGGCGTCTTGCCTGCATACGCCTTAATCATACCGCCCCAGGAAGTACCTGCTGGTGATGACATGAGCTGAAGTGTCTCCTGCTCCACTGTTTCCATGGCGTCCTTTGCCAGTGCTTCCGTTGTAAGTTCCTCAAACAAAACCGTCTTCGGCTGCTTATGCTTTCCTACTACCCTGTAAACAGCTGCCTTTAAAAGACTTCCCGCTGCCTCCTTCTGCACCGGCTGGATTCCGTACACCTCGCAAAATTCTGCCGGTCTCCGCTTCGGCCCCTGTGAAAATTTTGGTTCTCCTGTCTCCTCTGTTGTCCCGGAAAACTCTGCAGCAACCTCTGTTCTTGCGGCATAAGCTTCCCTGTTCTGCATTCCTTCTCCAAAAGCGGCACCCAGCCCGGCAAAAACAAGCAGGCTGACCAGTACAAATAACATACCCGGCTTTCGAAAAAAGTCACTTTTCTTTTCCATATCTGCTCCTATTCTCTAAATCAAAACCTCGGATTTTCCTTACCAAATGAATTAATATTAATCAATCCGAAAAAATATACGGGTTTGACTTTATCATCGAAGCCGTTTCTTGTCAATGTGATTTTCGTCTTTTCGTTATTTATTCCATGATTTTTAATAATTCACCTCTTTTCTTTTGTTAATCCTGCACAATTTCTTTTTGTATTTATTCTTTCTTTTGTGCGATTTGTCACATCAAAATAAACGCTGATGATTCTTTCTTGTATTGTAGTAAACTTTTCCCGTTGTAATTTTTCTTAAAAAAGCTTATACTAAAGGAGAAGAAAATCAATTACAATGCACACATGAGGTGTTTTTGATGCCAACCGGAGTTTATGAAACTGTAAAAAAAGACGGAACGCCCTCGTATCGGGCTTCCTTTACTTACAAAGACAAGCACATCAGTCTCGGAAGCTTTCCAACTTCGGAGGCTGCTTATCGTGCCTACCTTACCGCAGAGCTTCTGCTTCGTTCTCCGGAAGGAAAGCAGCTCTCCATTCAGGATTATTCTTCCGCAGGGAAACCGCTTTCATACGAAAAATGGGTCATCCTGATTAATCTTCGTGACAACGGCCTCTATTTTAAAACACCAATCTACCTTTATCGACGTTATTTCATCTATTATTATAATGAAGAAACACAGCTCAAATTTGATGCAGATGATTTATTCTATTACTCCAACCACAAAATCATGAAGCGCGGAGGCCATTTATTTGTAGCTGATTATGGCATGCAGGTAACCATCACATCCCGCTACGGTATTAAAAGCCACGCGGTGGAAGGTCGTGATTACAGGTTTGTCAACGGAGATAACACGGATTTCCGATACGGTAATATTGAACTTCTAAACCGCTATTACGGCGTCAGCCGGGAAACCAAAAAGGGCAGAACGCTTTATCTGGCCAAAATCCATGTGAACGGGGACTATGTAATAGGAAGATACTCCAGCGAAATCGATGCGGCCATCGCCTACAACCGAGCCGCTGACCAGCTAAAGGAATGGGGAATCGGGAAAAATTACCCTGTCAATTATATCGAGGCTCTTTCTGAAGATGAATATCAGGAACGCTATCAGAAGCTTCGGATTTCCGGCAAGCTTAGGAACGCAGTGCCAAAAAATACTTAGGAACGCCATGTCAAAAATGCTCTTTACAATGCTTAAAAATTATGTTAGGATAGTGCAGAGTAGCACATATGGTCGCGCCCACATCATGGGTGAGGAAAGTCCGGGCTCCATCGGGCAGGGTGCCGGATAACGTCCGGTCGAGGCGACTCGCAGGCCAGTGCAACAGAAAAGAAACCGCCGGCTTTGCCGGTAAGGGTGGAATGGCGGTGTAAGAGACCACCGCTCTTGTGGTAACATAAGAGGCTGTGTAAACCCCACTCGGAGCAAGACAAAACAGAAGACCATGCAGCGGCCCGTTGCGTCTTCGGGTATGTCGCGTTTTGCACGCTTCGTGCAAAGGAGCTGTACGGTAACGTACAGTCAAGATAGATGACCATTTAAAACAGAACCCGGCTTATCGTGCTGCTCATCAAAAAAGAGTCCCAAAAGGACTCTTTTTTGATTTCGGGGAAACGCTGAATTAATCCACGCTTCCCCCGAAACGAAAACTGCCTGCAGAAAGACTGCCTGCATTCCCAGGACTCCCCCGGAATCAGACCTTAAAGCAGCTTCCGCCGACAAACTCACGCAAAATGGAATTCTGCGGAATGTTCTCACAGGACGCACCAAGGAAATAATCCAAAAACTTCAGTAACCGTTTTGCCTCGTTGTATGCCGGAGAAGTTGCCGGAACATTAAACAAAAGCGGCTCCGCATACTGCTTCAGAACAGAAAGCTCATAAATCAGTGCCGAGTTGAACATAACATCACATTCCTCCTGGAACGGGAAAATGTTCTCCTCTTCCCCTCTGCGTACCGATGGCCACATCGTAATCGTACGTTCCGCCGAAGCCCCTCTCGTTCTCGCATCACGCACAATGCGGCGAAGCAGACGACCGTCCGTCGTCGGAATACGGTTATGCTCGTCAATGTTGATTTCGGTCAGCGCACTGATATAAATCTTAAACTTGTTCTCACGCGGAAGCGCATGGGAAAGCTTATCGTTCAGGCCATGGATTCCCTCAATCACAAGCACATCCTCCGGTCCGAGCTTCTTTTTATTCCCTTTGTACTCTCTCTTACCGATTTTAAAATTAAACGTCGGAAGCTCTACCTCTTCTCCGCGAAGCAGCGCCAGCATATCTGCATTGAACTGTTCAATATCAATTGCCTCCAGACATTCAAAGTTATAATCTCCATTTTCATCCTTCGGCGTATTCTCGCGGTCAACGAAATAATCGTCCACTGCAATCGGGTGCGGACGCATGCCAAGCGCGCGCAGCTGAATGGACAGACGATGTGAAAACGTAGTCTTTCCGGAGGAGGACGGTCCTGCAATCATAATAAACTTTACGCCTTCTCTTTCATGAATCCGCTCCGCAATCTCCGCTATCTTCTTCTCCTGAAGTGCTTCCTGCACAAGCACCAGATCATTCAGCTCTCCGGCAGCCAGGGCTTCATTTAACGAACCAACCGTATCGATTTCCATGCATCTGCCCCACTGGTTTGCTTCCTGAAGGGTTGCAAACAGCTTTTCTCTCGGAGCAAACGGAACGACCACATTCGGCTGCGCACGTTTCGGAACAATCAGAAGGAAGCCGTCACGGTACGGCTGGAAATCAAAATACCTGAGAATCTCTGTGGTTTCCGGCATATACCCGTAGAAATAATCCTCAAAACCACCGAGATTATAAATATTAGTCTTGGAAACGCGGCGGAAACGGAACAGCTTCTCCTTATCATACATTTTGTGCCGCCGGAACATCTCCCTCGCGTCCGCAGTCGTTATCGTACGCTTGTGAAATACCACCTTTTCTGCCACCAGACGACGCATTTCTTTTTTGATTTCCTGCGCGAGCTCTTCCGTAAGCTTTACGCTTCCGTCAATCTCGCCATAGTAGGCATGCCCAATGCGGTGTTCAATGCGTACCTTCTCGACCTTTTCCTTTCCAAGTACCGTGTAAATCGCGCGAATCATCATCAGAAACATACCGCGTGCATAGGTACGGTTTCCGTCACTGTCTGCAATTGTAAGAAACTCTACCTCGCAGTCGCTGTCAATTGTCTTAAACAGCTCACACAGACTTCCGTTTTTCTTCGCCAGAATAATGTCATACGGATAATTGTCCCTGCACTCCTTCGCAAGCGCAGAAAGCGTTGTACCTCTTACCACGCTATGTACCCCATCCTTCATTGTAACCTTTACCATTGTTTCCATACGCTTCCTCCTTTTTCTATGTCCTTCTCCATAAGCTCTGCCGCCTTCCGGTTTAACAAAAGCATCTCCGAAAGCTCCTCTTTTCTCCGCCCGGATTTTTCCGTTTCCACCGGCCCGAGTGCATTCCTCAGCCGCTCATTCGTTTCGTATTCCTTTTCCAGATACTCCCGCAGCACGGACGAACCAGCCGCAAGAAGTGTTTTTCCGTAAGTATACTCCACCTTGCTCCATGCCGGTTCTCTTCCCGGCAGCGCATGCAAAATCGTATAATACTTGCCCTCCTCAAAAAGCATCTCTTCTTCCAAAATCCGAAATCCCGTCTGGTGCAAGAATCTTCTCACCTCAGGAATCTCCGACTGCGGCTGCAGCACCAACTCGCGAACCCCCTTCACTGTCTCCGGCGCCTGCCTTAGAATCTGTATCATCAGCGGACCGCCCATACCGGCAATCAGCACTGCATCCACCTCGCCCGGTCTCAGCTTTTCCAGACCATCCGACAATCTCAGCTCAATCCGGTCCTGTTCTCCAAACCACTTCACATTATTTTCTGCACGCTCCAGCGGTCCTTTGTTCACATCCATCGCAATTACCTTCGGCGCAATTTCCTCCTGTACCAGGAAAATCGAGGTATAGGCATGATCACAGCCGACATCCGCCGTCCGGTTTCCTTTCGTTACAAAGGACGCGGTACGCCGCATCCGCTCCGACAAAAAGCTTCTGACAGCACGACAAATCCTAGTTTCTTCCATCTATTCTCTCCGCAATAACTCTATCCATTGGTCAATCCAGATAATCTCTCAGCTTTTTCGAACGGCTTGGATGACGAAGCTTTCTCAGTGCCTTTGCCTCAATCTGGCGAATACGCTCCCGCGTTACCTTAAACTCCTTACCTACTTCCTCCAGCGTTCTGCTTCTTCCGTCATCGAGACCAAAGCGAAGGCGAAGTACGTTTCTCTCTCTTTCTGTCAGGGTATCCAGCACCTCGTCAATCTGTTCCTTCAAAAGTGTTGCCGTTGCCTGCTCCACCGGCACCGGAATGTGGTCATCCTGAATAAAATCTCCCAAATGACTGTCCTCCTCTTCGCCAATCGGTGTTTCAAGCGATACCGGCTCCTGGGCAATCTTTTGGATTTCGCGTACACGCTCCAAAGACATGTGCATCTCCTTCGCAATCTCCTCCGGATACGGCTCTCTGCCATACTCCTGAAGGAGCTGTCGCTGTACGCGAATCAGTTTATTAATCGTTTCTACCATATGCACCGGAATCCGGATGGTTCTTGCCTGGTCGGCAATCGCCCTGGTAATCGCCTGCCGAATCCACCAGGTAGCATAGGTCGAAAACTTATACCCCTTACGATAATCGAATTTTTCCACTGCCTTAATCAGGCCGAGGTTTCCTTCCTGAATCAAATCCAGAAACTGCATTCCGCGGCCGACATAGCGCTTCGCAATACTGACTACCAGGCGGAGATTTGCCTCGGAAAGCTTCTTCTTCGCTTCAAGGTCGCCCTCTTCCATCTTAATTGCAAGCTCCATTTCCTCTTCCGCAGACAGAAGCGGCACCTTACCAATCTCCTTCAGATAGGTTCTGACCGGGTCCTCCAGACCAACACCGTCCGGAACGGATAAATCAAGATTTCCGAGATCCTCCGGCTCCTCATCACTTTCAAACAACAATGCATCATCCGGCTCCACATCTGCATCCGGGTCTACATTAATATCGCTGGCACGGAGCACATCGACATTATGTGCCTCCAGAAAATCGTAGATTCTTTCAATTCCGGCCTCATCTAACTCCAGTTCCGCCACGAAATCCGCGATTTCCTGATACTCCAATACATTCTTTTTGCTTGCCGCAAATGCGAGCAGTTCCCTCATTTTTGTCTGAAAACGTTCCATATTTTCTTCCATACGCTCCTCCACATTGCACATTTTTCCCGACACCTTCCAAAAATATACCTTTTACAGTCCAACTCCGGCTAAGTCCCTGTTCAAAGACGCCTGCGAAGCAATGGCCTTCTGTAACAGCTGTACATCCCCTGTTTCCGCCGCACGACCCATTTGCATATCAATGCTGTTCTGCTTTACCTTTCGTACTGTTTCTGAAAGTGCCTTTCGTTTTTCTGCCTCATTTAAGTCCCCCATCAGACTGGTCTGAAACAACTCCGCTGCAAGCTCCTGTTCTTCCCTGGTTTCATAGCGGTTCAGAATCCGTGCCGGATTGACCTTTCCTTCTCTTTCGTACTGCTGCCAGACCTCCTTCGCAACCTCATAATAAAACTCTTCCGTAAAATCCTCTGCCGAAACAATGCCCTTTAATGCTTCAAACCATTCCTGCTCCGACGTCAGCCAGGTAAGTAAAAGCTTTTGTGAAACCAACGCGCCACCGCTCTCCTTTGCCTTTTTCCTTTCACGTACCACAACCTCCTTTTGAAGCTCATTCTCATTCATTACGTTTCCGTACTGTGCAACCAGCTTTGAAAGTGCATCCACCCCAATCTGGTACTCGCGCGCAACGGCTTCAATATAGGTATTCCGTTCGATTTCTTCGCCAAACTGCAACAGCTTTTTCGCTGTCTCCCGGAAAAACTTTGTCTTTTCCTCCGGGTCTGAGAAATCAAACTGGCTCTTTAATACGTCAATTTCAAAAAAGAAGCTGTTTCTGGCCTCGGCAATGCGTTTTTCATATTCCTCGGCCCCAAGTGCCTTGATAAATTCATCCGGGTCCTTGTACGGCTTCATGTTTACGATTTTAGCGGTAATCTTTGCTTCCCGTAAAATCGGGATGGCGCGAAGCGCTGCCTTCTGTCCCGCACCATCACTATCGTATGTGATGTACACCTCCTTCACATAACGGGAAATCAGCTTCGCCTGAAGCCCTGTAAATGCAGTGCCAAGCGATGCAACTGCATTCGTAAAGCCTGCCTGGTGAAGAGAAATCACATCCATATAGCCCTCGCACAAAAGAAAATAATTCTTCCGCGTCTGTCTTGCATAATTCAGAGCATATAAATTCCGGCTCTTATCAAAAATCTCGGTTTCCGGAGAGTTCAGGTACTTCGGTTCTCCCTCACCCATGACTCGTCCGCCAAATCCGATGACCCTGTTATTCACATCCATAATCGGAAACATGGCCCGATTCCAAAACTTATCATATGCGCCGCGCTTCTCATCAAAGGTAAAAAGTCCGCTATCCTTTAAAATCGCATCCTCATATCCGGCCTCCTTCAAATGTGCGTACAGCTGCCGTCCGGTCTTGTCCGAATATCCAAGCCCGAAACGAAGTATCGTCTCATCCGAAAGCTCTCGCTGCTTAAAGTACCGGTACGCAGTCTGGTTCTCGTCCCTGCGCATCTGCTGATGATAAAACCTGGCTGCCTCCTTATAAATCTCCAACAGCCTCATTTTCCGGCTGCTTCTTGCTTTTTCCTCCGGCGTTGCCTCTGCCTCCGGCAAAGTAATTCCTGCTCGTCCGGCCAGCTCCCTTATTGCCTCCGGAAACGTAAAATTCTCATATTCCATCAAAAAGGTAACAACATTTCCACCGACTCCACACCCAAAGCAATGATACATCTGCTTTGTCCCGCTTACCGAAAAGCTCGCGGTTTTTTCCCCATGGAACGGACATAGTCCCATGTAATTCGCGCCCTTTTTCTGAAGCTTAATGTAGGAGCCGATTACATCCACGATGTCATTTTTGGAACGTACCTCCTCAATAATCTCTTCTGAATAAAACATGTTTTCCTGCTTTCTGTTTCCTGTTAATAAACATCCCAGCCAACCGGAATCGCAATGCTGCGGAACATATCCGTTGCATAATGGTCCGTCATTCCGGCGATGTAATCGCAGACAATCCGCGTAAGGCTGTCACCATGCTTGTCCATCATGGCAAGATATTTTTGGGGTAGCTTCTCCGAATGCTCCATATAATATTCGTAAAGATGCTCCACGAGCTTTTCTGCTTTTGCTTCCTGCCCCTTTGCCGTCGGGTTCGTGTAAACACTTTGGAACATAAATCTGCGCAGTCCCATCATCGCAGCCTCCACCTCCGGCGACATCAAAATGTCATTCTTTCCTTCGCTGTGAATAATAATATCGTGAATCAGCGTATTTAACCGTTCTCTGGTCGTATATCCGAGAACCTCCCGATATTCCTTCGGAAGCTCTTCCTCTGAAATGATTTTCCCGCGAATCGCATCATCAATGTCATGATTGATGTAGGCAATCTTATCCGAAAGACGTACAATCTTCCCCTCCATCGTGGAAGGTCTTCCCTTCGTCTGATGGTTCAGAATCCCGTCCCGGACCTCCCTGGTCAGATTCAGCCCCTCGCCCTGTTTTTCAAGGCGCTCCACCACACGAATGCTCTGCTCGCTATGTTCAAAATTCCCCTTGGTAATCCGGTTTAAGGCACGTTCTCCGGCATGTCCGAACGGCGTATGCCCAAGGTCATGTCCAAGCGCAATTGCCTCCGTCAGGTCCTCATTTAAGCGAAGTGCCTTCGCAATCGTTCTGGCATTCTGGGAAACCTCCAGCGTATGCGTCAGACGGTTCCGGTAATGGTCTCCTTCCGGCTCCAGAAACACCTGCGTCTTTCCCTTCAAGCGGCGAAATGCCTTCGAATGCAGAATCCTGTCGCGGTCACGCTGATACTCCGGACGAATATCACAAAGCTCCTCCGGCACAT
>CALZBV010000082.1 GCA_945622055.1 uncultured Clostridia bacterium | reverse complement strand
TACCGTCCTGCGATATCCCTTTACTCTCAATTCGTAATGCAATATAACTTATTCCGTATAAAATTAAAAATAATTATATATGAGAAAAAGGTACACTGAAAAACTTACTTGAATTATGCTACCGTTACGTTTGTAGCCTGCGGTCCCTTAGCACCCTCAACGATTTCGAACTGTACGGACTGGCCTTCCTCTAAAGACTTGAAACCCTCCATGTTAAGTCCGGTGTAATGTACGAATACATCCTTACCCTGCTCATCACAGATAAATCCGAAACCCTTCTGGTTGTTGAACCACTTAACAGTACCTTTGTGCATAGCTTTGCCCTCCAAAAAAATAATAACGGTACTTTAAATACCGTTATTATCATAACATTCTTTTTGCACCATGTCAAATGATTTCTCAAAAAACAGGTAAGAAAATCATATTGTTTCTAAGCAGTCTCCCGCTTTGCCTGCATCTCAAGCTGTGCAGTTACAAGTCCGTAATATATACCCTTTTTGGCCATCAGCTCCTCATGTGTTCCCAGCTCCGCAATCTTATGCTGGTCGATTACCACAAGACGGTCCGCATCCTTTAACGTGGACAACCGATGTGCAATTGCAATCGTTGTTTTCCCCTTCGTCAGACGATTCAATGCAGTCTGAATCAGGAACTCACTTTCCGTATCCAGACTTGCCGTTGCTTCATCCAGAATCAGAAGCTTCGGATTATTTAGAATAGCTCTCGCAATTGCAATTCTCTGGCGTTCTCCGCCAGACAGACGGCTTCCCTTCTCACCGACATAGGTATTGTAGCCATCCGGCATACGGGTGATGAATTCATGTGCATTTGCCATCTTTGCAGCGTTAATCACCTCTTCCTCTGTCGCATCCGGCTTTGCATAACGAATGTTATTGTAAATCGTTCCGGAGAACAGGAAGGTTTCCTGAAGCACTACGCCAATCTGGGAATGGAAGTAATCCAAATCAATGTCCTTAATGTCATGTCCATCTACAAAAAGTGCACCACCGTCTACATCGTACAGATGCATGACAAGGTTAATCAACGTAGATTTTCCGGCACCGGAAGGTCCAACCAGACCAATCATTTCCCCCGGCTTTACCTTTAGGCTGATATCCTCCAGAATCGGATCGTAGGAATGATATCCGAAGGAAGCCTTTTTAAATTCCAGTTCTCCCTTAATCTCCGGCTTCACTGCATTTTTTGAGTTCACGATACGAGGCTCCTGCGCCAGTACATCGTTGATACGCTCCGTGCTGGTAACCATGTCCATAATCATCTTCGGAAGATTGTTTAACCAGCCAAGGTACATATACAACATGGACGTATAATTCACGAACTGCATCAGTTCACCAACCGTCATCCGGTCTGCAAGCACGTTGCGTCCGCCGAAGAACAGAATGAAATATACTCCTACCCCCATGATGAAGGAAAGCATCGGGAAGAACAGTGCCCAGAACACCTCGTTTTTCCGTTGAACCTTTGCAAATTCATCCGCATACTCATTGAACTTTCCGGACTCTTCTTTTTCCTTGCCGTAGCCCTTTACGACACTCATACCGGAGATTACGTCCTGAAGTGCACTATGTACATCGTCTGCTTTCTTTCCCTGACGCCGGAATTTTCTGTGGATATTTTTTCTCCAGGCCATGGAAAGCACTGCCGCAATCGGTACAAAAATAAAGGACAAAAGTGCCAGCTTCCAGTTTAAAATCAGCATATACGCAAGAACGCTGACAAACATAATGCATACGGTAAACAGGTTACAGAATACATTTTCCATAAAGAACCGCACCCGTGCCGTATCGTTCATCAACCGGTTCATCAGCTCGCCCGGACGCTTTTCGTTAATATACGAAAGTGATAAAATCTGAATTTTATGATACAGCTTGGACCGGAGATCCCGGCTGATTTTAGAACCGAGCTTTGAACAACAGTAGCTCTTTGCAACATCATTTAACGCAACTGCAACACCGATGAAAAACATCAGTCCGAGTAAAACAAAGGCCATGGTATACCCGCCACGCTTCTGATACAGCACATCATCGATGAGCTTCTTCTGAACTTCCGGACTGATTACCGCAATGGCAGAGCGAAGCAGCATCAGGGCAATAATCGGAATCATTTCCAGCTTATACGGCTTTAAAAGCCCTAACAGCTGGTGGAACACTCCCTTACTCTTTTTATTGCAGTACGGGCAATCCTTCGTTCCCGGCAAGGCTCTTCCGCATTGAAAGCAGCGCTTTTCATTCTCTTCACTCTTTGCCTTTTCCCCGCTTCCGCTCTTTAAAATCGAAATACCTCTCGTTACATACGCGTATCGCGCCAGATGCTTTGCGGTATAGCGTACAATCAGGTACTCCCTGCCCTCCCTGATTCCATACAAAATGCCGCAGCCGATGCGTGGCTCTGCCTTAATTTTTTCAAATTCATCCAGGTCATATTCCCGGATAAGAACACCGTCCTGTAACAGAAGAAGGCGCTTCTTTGTCACAACCGTATATGCATTTTCCACAAAGTTACCGTTTGCATCACAGTCAAACGGAACGGCATACATTACCTGTTCCTCCGGCCCCAGGGAAAGTGCCTGCAATTCCTTCGGGCTCAGATCAAATTGTAAAATCATACATTAACTCCTCCGAATCACCTAAACAGACACTACAGGAACAAATCAAGCTTCTTCTGTTCTTTTACAGACAGCTTTGTCACATCCGGAATCTCAAAGCGGTTTTCGTCGATATCCGAAATAATGATTCTCGTGTCAGACAGGTGTACCACCGCATTTCCGCCCATGTGAATGACAAAACGGCAACGGCCGCGGTCCGTCTCTACATCAAAGTAAGCATAACCATATTCGTCCTTTACCTGATAAACCTTTGTAATAATCGGGGTGAAATAGCGAAGTGCCAGCTGCTCGTCAAGCATCTCACGTACCTCCTCCGAAAGGTCTGCCATGTTCTCAATCACTCCAATTTCCTTGGAAGTTTCTTCTGCCGTACGAATGGAAATGTAACGGTCCGGCTTTGAGAACGGGAACATTCTTACCACCTGCACACGGGAATATTCCTCTCCGTCAACCGTAAGGGCAACAAATCCGCCTTCTGTGCGGGAAAATCTGGAATTTTCCGGTGTCAGGTAACGAAGCCTCAGCATATCCTCCGTTTCCTTCTGCATTTCCAGTATGTTAAATTCTTCGTCCATGATTCCCTCCTATTCCAGACCTCTCATGGCAAGAGCCTTTGTCTGTAATTCCATTAACTTATAATATGTTCCGTGAAGCTCCTCAAGCTCCTTATGAGTACCCTCCTCCGTAATTCTGCCGTGATCCAGTACAATCAGACGGTCTGCATCACGAAGCGTGGAAAGACGGTGTGCAATCGAAATCGTCGTACGGTTCTGTACCAGATACTGCATTGACGCCTGAATTGCCTTCTCTGTTTCCGTATCAACCGAAGCCGTTGCCTCGTCTAAAATTAAAATCTTCGGATTGGCAAGAATCGCACGTGCAATGGAAATACGCTGTTTTTCTCCACCGGAAAGTGATCTTCCCGAGGAACCGATCACCGTGTCGTAACCGTCCGGCATACGCATGATAAACTCATGAGCACTCGCAAGCACCGCCGCACGAATGATTTCCTCACGGGTAGCTGCCGGATTCGCGTAAGCAATATTTTGCTCTACCGTTCCCATGAAGATATACGTTTCCTGGGATACCATCGCTACATTTCTTCGCAAATCGTAAAATGCAAGGTCACGCACATCCGCACCGTCAATCAGAATCTGACCCTCCTGCGGATCATACATACGGGAAATCAGATTTACCAGAGTCGATTTTCCGGCACCGGAGCGCCCCACGATACCAAGCATTTCGCCCGGCTTAATATGTAGATTAATATCCTTTAGCACAGGCTTTGACAGCTCATAACCAAAGGTTACGTGGTCAAGCACAATCTCACCGGACGGATTCGTAAGTGCAAGGGCATCTTCCTTCTCCAAAATATCCGGAACCGAATCTAAAATCTCAAACATTCTCTGCGCACTGTTCATACTGTCTGACCAGTTGTAGAAGAACTGAGAGAAAAAGTTAATCGGACCGTTTAACTGTCCAACGTAACCGGTAAAGGTAATCAGCATACCTACCTCGAAGTAATCGGTACCGAGTACAAATAAAATACCGATAAACCATACAACGAGGCTGATGATTTCTCTTGCGGTACTAAGCACAACCGAAAATTTGTTGTTGTACTTTACAATATCAATTTCCGCCCTGGAAAGATTCGTATTTGTTTTTTCGAAACGCGTTACCTCATTATCCTGCTGACCAAAGGCCTTTACGACACGGGCTCCGCTTAAGTTATCATTCACATTGCTGTTTACGGAACGCTCTCTTCTGTGGCGTCTTCCAAACAATCCCCAAAGCTTCGGTCTCATACGGAAGCTGATGAAAAAGGTCACCGGCAAAAGCACAATCGCGGCAATCGCCATCTCCCAGCGTACCATAACCATAACAATCATCGTAGACACGATTGTAAAGCCATGCACAAACGCATACGGCAATACATCCACAAAAAATCCGGTCACGCGATCAGCATCACTCAGAACTCTGGTCATCAGGCTACCGGTCTGACGGCTCTTAAAGAACTGAATGGAAAGCTTTCCCATTTGCTCAAAAACATCCTTTTTCAAATCACGCACTACATTCACAACGACCTTTGCCGTAATCACACCATGCATCATCTGAAAAGCCTGAAGTACGATCTTGGTTAACAGCATCACACCAATCAAAAGTGTCAGCGCCGTCATTGCCTCAATATGTTCAAAGCCAAGCGGTGCAAGAAACTCCAGATTTTTTGACAAAACATAGTCATACAGAACCGTACCGCTTAAATACGGCCATACCAGATTCAAAAGTGCCGTCAGGAAAATGCAGAGAAACAGCACCGCTACTGAAACCGTATAAGGCTTGAAATACTTAATTGTACGGAAAAATACGGATTTCCGGTCCATACACTTCGGACAAATCTTGCGATTTTTGTTCGGATACATCGTTCCGCAGACCGGACAAAACTCATCCTCATCGTCCTTCGGCCCATGTCCGTGTCCCTTTTCTCCGTCTGCTCCCTCTGCCTCCCGTTCAAAGCTTCTGGAAAGCTCATAGGCATCCTTCAGGCAAAGGTTCGAAAAAGCAGCTAAAATTCGCTCCACACCATCAATTGTTGCAATCAGGGTTGCGCAGGCGACCTGACGTTCTATTTTCACATCCTTAAGAGCATCCCTGCGATAGCGCGTAACCTTCCAGTCCGTCTTTTCCTCCTTCTTCTTTCCTGCCGGATAACCTTTAAATTCATGAATCTTTGCCGGATCACACGGCGCCAGAAAACAAACCAGCTCCTTCCCTGTCAAAACCAGATACCCGTCTGCATACACACAACCGGTATTCATATCGGTTCTGACCGACATTTCAATCTCCTCTTCGTTGATTTTCTGCTGCCTGAGCAGGTCACTTACCTGGTCCGGCAAAACAAGATTCCTCATAATCTTTACCTCATAGTTTTCAATGATACGCACTACGCCCACACAAAAAACTTCACAGCCGCATGCCTCTCCATAATCTGCCCCTTGCATTCTGCGCTGTGAAGTCCTACTTTTTGTGAAATATTAACATATTCTTGTTTTCTTTTCACGTTGTATAAGATTATTAATCTTATACCGCACTATTTTCTCTTGATTTTCGAGTTTTGTTCAACAATATTCACATGCGTTTTCAAAGGCATGCAATTATATTACCACACTTTCCACACCATGTAAATAGTGTTTTTTTGCATTTGCATATTCTGCATACTGCCGTATCTCTTCGAATTTTTCGGAGTGATATATTTTCAGAAATTCCAAAAATATTCCCATATCCAAATCCTTGGAATCCTCAATCATCATCTCTACCGCGGTGTCAAATTCAAAGGCCGCACGGTACGGACGTTCCGAAACAAGGGCGCAGAATAAATCACACACCTTTATAATACGAGACGACAGCGGAATCTTCGTTCCCGCCAGATTATCCGGGTAGCCGGAACCATCATAATTCTCATGATGATGGTACACCGCCTCCAAAACCCCCTCCGGATACCCACAGCCACGAAGCATGTCACGTCCGTTAGCCGCATGCATTCGCATATATCGCATTTCATCGACATGCAGCGCTTCTTTTTTTCTTCCGTACAGCACATGAGACAGCTGGAGCTTTCCGACATCATGCAGCCCTGCAGCCAGCAGAATGCTCTGTTTGAACCCGTCTGATAATTCCAGTGCCTCGCAGAGCAACCGCACTGTTTTCATTACCATCACTCCATGGTCAATCGCATCGTCCAGGTCTTCCTTTATCACAGAAGAAATGCCCGCATTTTTAAATACTCCCATGATATTTGTGTATACCATTTGAAAATCATCCGTACCGGTGTACATGAAAGCTCTCCTTTCCGTACTAAATCAATCCGACATATTGCTCAAAAAATGCTTTCTTTCGTTCTATCATCTCATCGGTACGCTCCAGATAATCCTTCAGGCTTTTTACATTCTCCGAGCGCTCAATCCGCTCTCCGCCGGACAATACAAGCTTCGTTGCCCCACCTGCACCAAGTGCAAGAATGGAGTGCTTCTCCTCCATGATAAGAATGTTATAAAGTCCTTCCTTTCCCTCTCTGGCATAACCGACATTTTCCAGATTTTCTTCCATATTTTTCTGACGATACAGATAATATGGCTGATACCCCTTCTCCTTTGCAAACTGCACCGATGCAGCGAGCATCGCAGAAACATCTACCGCATCCTGGTCCCGGTACCGGTCACGCTCAATGTTCAGTCTTGCCGCACGCTTTATGGCCAGTGTATGCACAGTCACACTATCCGGTGACAGCTCACCAATCTGACGAAGCGTTTCCTTCACATCCTCCGCATTTTCTCCGGTCAGACCGATAATCAGGTCCATGTTAATATTTGTAAATCCGACCTCTCTGGCCAGACGATAAGCCTCACGGATTTGTTCCGTCGTATGTCTGCGTCCGATGACCTCAAGCGTTTTCTGATTCATCGTCTGCGGATTTACGGAAATTCGTCCGACCCCTTCCTCATAAAGCATCTGAAGCTTCTCCGCGGTAATACTGTCCGGACGCCCTGCTTCCACCGTCCACTCCGCTGCCGTCTGCACCGGAAAATAATCCTTTACCGTACGAACTACCTCACGAAGCTCTTCCGCCGACAATGCCGTTGGCGTTCCGCCACCGAAATAAACCGTTGCCAGTCTCTTATGCTTAAGAAGTGAAGCACTGGCTTTGATTTCCCGTTTCAGGGCGTTCACATAATCTCCGGTAAGCTTTCCAAATCGCTCCAGCGGATAAGAGGTAAAGGAACAATACAGACAGGTCGTGGGACAGAACGGAATTCCAAGATACAGGCTGTAGCTGTTTTTGTAATCTATTTTTTCCAAAAGAGCTTTTTCCTTTTCCGCCACCGAAAGACTCAGCCTTCTCTTCTCTTCCGAAACGTAATACTCTTCCTGTAAAAAACGGTCGATCTCTTCCGGCATAACCCCCGATTCCAGCTTTTCCAGCACCTGCTTGACCGGACGCACTCCGGTCAGTGTTCCCCAGGGAAGAAGTTTTCCGGTTTCCCTTTGAAGCAGCCGGTAGACCGCACGCTTTACCTCGTCGCGAAACCGCTTACGCTCGGTAAAAGAAACCTTCTTATGCTCCGTTTGAGAAACCACATCGGAAGACTCCTCCCGGTATAACTCCAGAACAAAGCCATCCTCGCCCCAGATACCACATATCTTTTTACGCCACCCGGTCACTTCCTGCTTATCTTCATCCTCTGCATGCGTTACCTGCAGCTCCTCCTTCGGGAAAAAGGACTTTATGAGTGGCCGTACATCCTGTTCAAATGCTTCATTTGTCAAATAAAGCCAAATCATATCTTTTCTCCTTCTACCAATCCGAGGAACCTCCGTCTGCCGTCACAAACGGATTCTCCCGCATCTCGGAGCCGATATCCGTCGGTTCTCCGTGTCCGGGATATACCACGGTATTCTCCGGCAGAACATACAATCGTTCCAAAATAGAGCGCTCCAGCACCGCTGCACTTCCCCCCGGAAATGCAGTATTTCCGACGCTCCGGTAAAACAGCGTATCCCCGGAAAACAGGATTCCTTCCTCAAAAAGATAATAGCAGCATCCACCCTTCGTATGACCCGGCGTATGAATGACGCGCATTCTGATTCCGGCCTCACACACCTCGCGTTCATCCGCAAGCGGCAATACTCCGGTAAGAACATAATCCTTCCGAAGAAACATACGTGTAAGGTTTATCTCAGGATTTTCAAGCACCTCAAGCTCATAGGACTGTGCATATACCGGCACCGGATACTTTAACCGGATCCGCTCCACTGCACGCATATGGTCCAGATGTCCATGCGTCAGATATATTCCGGTTAAGGTCACACCCTCTTTTTCCACTGCACTCAGAATTACATCCGCATAATCGCCCGGATCAATCAAAAAGCCTTCGTTTGTCTCCTCGTGAATTACCAGGTAGCAGTTTGTCTGAAACAGACTTACCAGAATCTTTACCACTCGTACCATGCTATCTCCTTATCAGCCGCTGCTGCGGACAACCTCTAAAATACTGTCTATCATGCCAATCTTTGAAATCAGATACTGCAGCTGTTCTTTTCCCTTTACCTGAAAGCCGACGGTAATCGTCGCAGTTCCCTGCTTGCTGGTTCTGGAATTCAGGCTGATAATATCAATCTTGTTTTCTGTAAATACCTTCGAAATATCCATAAGAACACCGCTTCGGTTGTTTGCATAAATGGAAATCTCAGCAAAATAGCTCTCGCCTTCCTTTTCTCCCTCCGGAAGACTCCACTCGGCAGAAAGCATTCTGTGGCGGTCATCCTCCGTTGCATTTACAATATTGACACAGTCCGTACGATGAATCGAGATTCCACGTCCTCTCGTGATGAAGCCGACAATTTCGTCTCCCGGTACCGGAGAACAGCATTTGGAAAAATGAACTGCGATATCGTCCATACCAAGCACGGTAATTCCTGCTTTCGCCTTAACCGGAAGCGGTTTTCCTTCCTTCGAGTTATTTACCGTTTCCAAAAGCTTTTCGTCGGTAATCTCTTTCTTAGCCTTCTTGTTATATTCTTCCTGAAGGCGGTTTATAACCTGACCTTCCTTTAGCGCACCGTGTCCTACCGCTGCCAGAACAGAGTCCCAGTCACGGAACCCGTATTTTCTCATACAGATATCGGTAAACTCCGGTCTTGCAAGCTCCGAAAGCGTGATTCCCTTCGCCTTACAATAGGCAACCAGAAGCTCCCGGCCATGGGAAATGTTATCTTCCTTCAGTTCTGATTTAAACCACTGATTAATCTTGTATTTTGCCTGCGTACTCTTTACAATGGACAGCCAGTCCCGGCTCGGCCCTTTGGTATTTGCAGATGTAATTACCT
>CALZBV010000081.1 GCA_945622055.1 uncultured Clostridia bacterium | reverse complement strand
GACTCCTCCACAATGGTGAGGACGTCAGGATATCTGGACAGTGTGGAAATACGAATGTCATTCTCAACCGGAAACTGCTGTGCCATCTTCTGAAGGCTCTCATAGTATTCTCTCGCAAGCTCCGCGTTATAACGTACACATTCTCTTCCCTCTGTTTCATCCTCATAGGAAACATAAACATCGACTTTGCCACGGCTGATATACTGCTTGAGAATATTACGGATGGAAACCTCACATACACTCAGTCTTTTCGGAAGCTTCACACTAATCTCACTGTAACGGTGGTTTACTGCTTTCATTTCCACCGTCACCTTGCGCCCTTCCTCCGACAGCTCACATCTGCCGAAACCGGTCATACTTTTAATCATTCTGTCTCCCTCTCCTTCCACAGCACATAAATCCCCATATCCAATTTATTATATAGTGAGAGACAGAAAAAGTCAAGCTTTTCTTTTCGGAAAGCCGGTTGCTTTCTTCTTGACACCACAGTATTAGTATGTTATGATTAAAGATACTATACATATTATAAGGAGATGATTTTTTTGGCCCCCACGGCACAGATTATCGTGCTACTACTCTTGTTATTGCTGTCTGCTTTCTTTTCTTCTGCAGAAACAGCGCTTACCACTGTAAATAAACTTCGTATCCGCTCAATGGTGGAAGAAGGACAACGCAGTGCAAAACCGGTTGCAGCCCTGATTGAGGACCCCTCTAAGATGCTCAGCGCCATATTGATTGGAAACAACATTGTCAATCTGACGGCTTCCTCCATTACGACCTCGCTTGCCATTAACCATTTTCATGCAAGCTACAGTACAGGAATCGCTACCGGTGTTCTTACATTCGTCATTCTCGTCTTTGGCGAGATTGTCCCGAAAAACCTTGCGAACATTTACAATGAAAAGCTCTCACTGATTTATGCGCCCGTTATTCTTACACTTACGAGGATGCTGACTCCGGTTATTTTTCTGTTAAACAAGCTTTCACTCGGGCTGATGCTGCTGTTTGGCGTTGATCCGGAACAAAAATCCGCAACGATTACGGAAAATGAGCTTCTTACCATTGTTGAGGTAAGCCACGAGGAAGGTGTCATTGAAAGCGAAGAGCGCGAAATGATTAATAATGTGGTTGACTTTGGTGATTCCATGGCAAAGGACATCATGATTCCGCGCATGGATGTTGATTTTGTAGAAGATACGGTTGATTACGACGGTCTGAAGGCTGCCTTTGAGGAGAACATGTACTCCCGTCTTCCGGTTTTTCACGAAACCAGGGACAACGTCATCGGTATTATCAACCTGAAAGATATTTTCTTTTACCGCGGTTCCAAAAACGAGTTTAAGATTACCGACTTTTTACGTGAACCATACTTTACGTACGAATATAAAAAGACGTCTGAGCTTCTCCGCGAGATGAGAAAGGACTCCATTCCGCTTGCTATTGTATTGGACGAATACGGCTCCACTGTCGGTCTCGTCACCCTGGAGGATCTGATTGAGGAAATCGTCGGAGACATCCGGGATGAATATGATGAGGATGAAGAGGATGTGATAAAAAAGATTGGCGACAACGAATACATCGCCGACGGTATTGCAAAGCTCGACGAGATTAATGAAGTGCTTGGTCTTCATCTTTCCTCAGATGATTATGATTCTATCGCAGGTCATGTAATTTTCCTGCTTGACCACCTTCCGGATGAAGGAGAATCCCTCACGGAAAAGGGTGTCACCTACACGGTAGATAAAATTGACAAAAACCGTATCGACAAGGTCCACATTAAGATTGACCCGGACTACGTTGAGGAAGCACCGGAAGAAAACGAATAAATCATGTGCCACCCGGCACACCATATAACAGGGACAGACCCCGTAACACTGCTTTATGAGGTCTGTCCCTGTTCTTTGTTTTCCCTGAAGTAAATCTTTTCCTCTTCGATTCTTTTACTTCTCTTCTTTCTTTTGATACTTCCGCTCAATTTCTGCAGCAAGCTTTTCCGGGTCCTCTCCTTTTTTGAGACGCCTGTTGTAAGCTCTCAGCTCGGAATATGACATTTCCTCATCTCTTTTTCCGTCCCGCATCTTCGCCATGGTAAGTGCGCAATACAATAAAACCGGCAAAATAATCGTCATTGCGATACATCCGATAAACATCCCCGGAGTTTCCGGTCTGGCTAAAATTGCACATACGAACGTCATCACATACATACCGATAAGCAACAGAAGCCCTATTCCCGCGATAATTCTTCTTCCATTTTTCATGTAATTACTCCTCCGTGTCACAATGCTCCTTTAAAAAACGCAACCAATCCTTTTGTACCTTTTCATAGCCCTGCTCCGAAGGCTCATAAAATTTTTCTCCGACCACACCATCCGGCAGATACTGCTGTTCCACATAATGATTCGGAAACAGGTGTGCATATTGATACCCGATTCCGTGGTTCAGCTTTGCCGCCCCCTTGTAGTGCGCATCCATCAAATGCACCGGAACGGCATCCGTCTTATGTGACATAACATACTCTGTCGCACGGTCAATCGCCACGCAGGCCGAATTGCTCTTTGGAGCACATGCCACATAGGTCGCTGCCTGCGCCAGAATAATCCGTGCCTCCGGCATACCGATCCGCTCTACCGCAAGAGATGCATTTGTCGCAACCACAAGTGCCTGCGGGTCTGCATTCGATACATCCTCCGCCGCACAAATCATAATTCTTCGTGCAATAAAAGCAGGCTCCTCCCCTGCCTGAATCATCTTGGCAAGATAATAGATTGCCGCATCCGGGTCCGAACCGCGCATACTCTTGATAAATGCGGAAATGTTGTCATAATGATTGTCACCGTCCTTATCGTAGCGAAGCACTCTTTTCTGGATACAGTCTGCAGCCACCTCTGTCGTAATGTGAATCAGCCCGTCCTCACTCCGCTCTGTCGTCAGCACACCAAGCTCAATCGCATTCAGTGCTGCCCTTGCATCACCGTTTGCCACATCAGCAAGAAAATGTACCGCCTCCGGCTCCGCTACGGCCTTGTATGCACCAAGCCCGCGCTCCACATCAGTAACCGCACGCAGAATCAGCTTCTCAATATTCTCTGTGGACAGTGGCTTTAATTCAAATACCACCGAGCGCGAAATCAATGCGCCGTTCACCTCGAAATATGGATTCTCGGTCGTTGCACCAATGAGTGAAACCGTACCGTCCTCGACAAACGGAAGCAGATAATCCTGCTGTCCCTTGTTAAACCGGTGAATCTCATCCACAAACAGAATGGTCTTTTTCCCATACATGCCTAGCTGTTCCTTCGCTCTGGCAACGACCTCCTCCATGTCCTTTTTCCCGGCTACCGTTGCATTCAGCTGGGTAAATTCAGAGCTGGTCGTATTCGCAATCACCTGTGCGAGCGTTGTTTTCCCGGTTCCCGGCGGTCCGTAAAAAATAACCGAACCAAGCTTGTCTGCACGGATGGCACGGGACAATAACTTCCCTTCACCCAAAATATGCTCCTGTCCAACGACCTCCTCCAGCGTCCGCGGACGAAGTCTTGCCGCAAGCGGAGAATCTTTTTTCGCATTTTCCACCCGCATATATTCAAATAAATCCATAAGAATCTCCTTCAAAGTATAAGCACACCAAAACAGCCACACTTCATTTTCACTATTTGTATTGTAAGTCAAAATAGTTTTTTTATCAAGAGGATGACGGCAAAAGATTGTCGTGTAAAGCACATTTCAACATTTACACTAAAAATGGCTGTCCTCCTGCAAAAGAGAACAGCCGTAGCTTAAGATTATTCTTTTCCATTCCAGCAATACGTACACAGCTTGCTCGGATCAATTCCAACCGACTCAATCATATCATCCAGGCGGTGGAACCGAAGTGAGGTAAAGTTTAACTGCTGGCGAATCTTTTCAATCATGCTCTGATACTTGTCCGACTCCGGATTTACATACTCTTCGAAATCAATATCTGCATCCCTGCCCTCCAGCTCCGCAATCACACGTCTCGTAATCAGATCCATCTCAGAAGAGGAACGGGAGAAATTCAGATATTTACAACCAAACACAAGCGGCGGACATGCCGGACGGATGTGAACCTCCTTTGCACCGCTCTGGTACAAAAATTCAGTCGTTTCACGAAGCTGCGTACCGCGCACAATCGAGTCATCGATAAGCAGCAAGCTCTTTTCCTGAATCAGATCATGCACCGGAATCATCTTCATTTTTGCAATCATGTTTCTCTTACTCTGAATCGTCGGCATAAAAGAGCGCGGCCAGGTCGGAGTATATTTGATAAACGGTCTCGTAAACGGAATACCGGAGGCATTTGCATACCCAACCGCATGCGCAGTACCGGAATCCGGAATTCCTGCCACACTGTCCGGTGTAACATTATCACGCTTTGCACGCGCAGCACCGCAATTGTAACGCATCTTCTCAACACTGACTCCCTCATAGGAAGAAGACGGATATCCGTAGTAAATCCAAAGGAAGGTACAAATCTTCATCTCCTTGCCCGGCTGAGCCAAAGTAACCACAGCCTCCGGCGTCATTACAACGATTTCTCCCGGTCCAAGCTCCTTATAATCCTGATAACCAAGATTTAAGTAAGCAAAGCACTCAAAGGATGCACAGAATGCATTTTCCTTCTTACCGATAGCAACCGGAGTTCGGCCAAATTTATCACGGGCACAGTAAATGCCCTTTGCGGTCAGCACAAGAATGCTCATGGAGCCGGAAATCTTCTCCTGTGCAAACTGAATGCCTTCCACGATATTTTCCTTCTGGTTAATAAGTGCAGCAACCATTTCCGTTGCATTGATGTCGCCTCCGCTCATCTCGAGGAAATGAGAGGTTCCGGCCTTAAATACATCGGCAATCAATTCCTCCATGTTGTTGATCTTACCAACCGTAATGATGGAGTAGGTTCCGTGATGCGAACGTACAATCAGCGGCTGCGGCTCATAATCCGAAATACAGCCGATACCGAGATTTCCTTTCATCTCATTCACATCCTTTTCGAACTTGGTACGAAAAGGTGAATTCTCGATGTTATGAATGGAGCGGTCAAAACCGTCCTCCTTATTATATACTGCCATTCCGCCTCTTCTGGTACCGAGATGGGAATGATAGTCCGTGCCGAAAAACAGGTCAAATACACAATCTTCCTTTGATGCAACTGCAAAAAAACCGCCCATTTGTATAACCTCCGAATGATTAGTAACAGCCTTACCTTACTATTCTAATATAATCCCATTCGGAACGCAATATCAAATCCGACGATTTTTTCTTCAAAATACTTATCAAATTTATTCAAAATTCTTATCAATCTATCCTCTATAGTTTAACATCCGCATGGAATTAAGGATTGCAATGACCGAAACACCGACATCCGCAAACACGGCAGCCCACATATTGGCTATGCCGAGGGCACCGAGGAGAAGAACCAGAAGCTTAACCGAAAGCGCAAATACAATGTTTTCCTTTACAACGAGCAGCGTCTTTCTTGCAATGCGCACCGTCTTTGCAATCTTTCCGATTTCATCGTCCATCAGTACAATATCCGCCGCCTCGATTGCAGCATCAGAACCAAGACTTCCCATTGCGATACCAACATCCGCACGCGTCAGTACCGGTGCATCATTCATCCCGTCTCCGACAAAGGCCAGAAACTCGTTTTTCGCCTGATTATCCAAAAGTTCCTCAACACGTTCTGTCTTGTGCTGGGGCAAAAGCTCCGAGAATACCTCATCTACCCCAAGCTCCTCTGCTACCGCTTCTGCAACCGTGTTCCTGTCACCGGTCAGCATGACAAACTTCTTTACTCCGGCTGCACGCATCTCAGAAATTGCCTCTTTTGCACCTTCCTTGACCTCATCCGAAATCACAATCGCTCCCAGATACGTTCCGTTTTTTGCGACATAAATCACCGTACCTGCCTCATGACACGGTACCACCAAAACGCTATGCTTTGCAAGGAGCTTCTCATTTCCAAGAAGTACCTCCTGGCCATCAATCCAAACACGGATTCCGTGCCCGGCAATCTCCTCGGCCTCGCGTACCCGCTCCAACGCAACCGGTCTTTGGTTTGCCGTCTTTACTGCGGTTGCAACCGGATGATTCGAATACGCCTCTCCGTGTGCCGCAAGCTCCAAAAGCTCCTCCGCAGAGATTCCTTGCGGAAGTACCTTCGTTACCGTAAACACACCCTTCGTTAAGGTTCCTGTTTTATCCATGGCAAATGTGGTCACATGTGCCATCGTCTCTAAGTAATTGCTTCCTTTAACCAGTACTCCAATGCGGGAAGCCGCACCGATTCCGCCAAAAAAGCCGAGCGGCACTGAAATCACAAGCGCACACGGACACGAGATTACCAAAAATGTGCAGGCACGGTACAACCACGTAAACCAGTCCAGGGAAAAGAAAAGCGGTGGAATAATCGCAAGCGCTGCCGCACCAATCGTCACAACAGGTGTATAATATTTTGCAAATTTGGTGATGAAATTCTCACTCTTCGCCTTTCTGCTTCCGGCATTTTCCACAAGCTCCAAAATTTTCGCCACGGTAGAAGCTTCAAATTCCTTCGTTACCGAAACCCGAAGCGTTCCGCTGCCATTGACACAGCCACTGATTACTTCGTCCCCGGCTGCCGCACGGCGCGGAACCGACTCACCGGTCAAGGCCGCCGTATCTAAAAACGACTCCCCGGAAAGGACAACACCGTCTACCGGTACCCGCTCTCCCGGCTTGATTACAATGATATCACCTACCGATACCTCATCCGGATCAACCCGCACCAATTCTCCATCCTGTTCCAGGTTTGCATACTCCGGACAAAGCTCCATCATATCAGAAATCGACTGTCTGGACTTACCAACCGCATAGCTCTGAAACAGCTCTCCGATCTGATAAAACAGCATAACCGCAACTGCTTCCGCATACTCACCGATGACAAGTGCACCAATCGTTGCCAAAAGCATCAGGAAATTTTCATCAAACACCTGCCCGTGGCAAATGTTCCTTACCGCCTTCCACACAATGTCATATCCGATTATTACGTACGGAATCAGATACAAAAGCAGAATAACTACCGGGCTCCACGAAGAAAATACCTCCAAATGCTCTGCCAGAACAATCGGCACCAAAAGCAGGAAAGCTGCAATAATTCGATAAAACGTCTTTTTCTGTCCCTTCGTCATGGGCTTCACCTCATCATTCATTTGTTCCGGCAGAATTACAGAACAATCGTGCAATCCGGTTCAATCTTTTTGCACACGGAAACTGCCTGCTTCATAATCTCGTCAAATCGCTCCTCCTCTGCCTCAATCGTAAGCTTCTGCATCATGAAGCTTACCGTTGCAGACGATACTCCCGGAATCTTTTTGATTCCCTCTTCCATCTTTGCTGCACAATTTGCACAATCCAGATTCTCAAGCTTAAATTTCTTCTTCATAACCAAATCCTCCAAATCATATTATGTTACGGACAACGCTACGCTACTCATTCTCAGTCTTCCCTGATATGTTCCACGCCCTGCGCAATCATAGTCTTTACATGTGCATCCGCAAGCGAATACAACACCGACTTTCCTTCCCTGCGAAACCGTACCAGCTTCGCCTGCTTTAAAATCCGAAGCTGATGCGACACCGCGGACTGTGTCATACTAAGTGCTGCCGCAAGATCACAAACGCAAATCTCTTCCTCAAACAACGCATATAATATACGAATCCGGGTAGAGTCTCCAAACACCTTAAACAGCTCTGCCAAATCGTAGAGCTCCTCCTCCGCCGGCATCCCGGCAAGTACCTTCTGCAAGAGGTCCTCGTGCACCTGGATACTTTCACAGCATTCACAATCCGTCTCGTGATGATACATTGGTCCGCTCCTTTCAAATAAACATATGAACAACTATTCATATATTTATTATATAAAAAGCTGCCTGTTTTGTCAAGCAGCTTTTTTAATTCTGTCAGATACTTAATTTTTGTCCGGAGCAGGCAGGCGCTCATTGCTCACATCAATCAATTCCTGCCAAAAATCCCATACACCTTCCACACATGCTTCCGGCGTACATTCCACAAACGGATAACTCTCTGTCAGCTCACGGATATCCAGACCATCCACCAGATAACGGGTTAAAAAGTTTGTCGTCTCGTCATCATTATAATGCGGAAGCGTTTCCTTTATTACCCGTTCATCATATTCACCTGCTCTATAAAAATCAGGATAATAGGGCTCTCCATAGGACACCGGATCATTGTATCCCGGCGTCTGATTCGTATAAAGGTCATAGGCAAACGCAATGTCCGCTGCCGTTTCCGCATCGTAACAGGACGGAATCACCCATATATTTCCGTACACATAGGTGTAATACTCCTCTTGTCCATCCGGCTTCGGCGGCACCACAAATCCAACCGCATCGGTCATACAATTCTCTCCATAAGGCGCATCCGGTTTGCAAAGCGCTTCCTCGGCAAACTGCATTGCAGCCTTCCCTTCCTGAAACGCCGAAATGTACCAGTCCGATACCGCATCCGACGGCCGAGGCTTCTCATATCCCTTTTCGTAAAGCTCTGCCGCATATTCCATAGCGCCTAACACGTCCTCGTCCTTACAGTTATTATAAATCCTTCCGTCTTTGTCCACTGCAATAAAATCCTTTCCCGTGGAGGACACCAGGCACTGTAAGGTATCCGCACCGTCGGAACAGGTGGCATACACATCCGTCTGCCCGTCTCCGTCGGTATCACGGGTCAGGATTGCACAAATCTCTTCAAACTTCGACCAGGTCCATTCCCCGCTGGCCTGTAAATCATACGGCAAATCCGGATCAAGTCCGGCTTCTTCAAATAATCTCTTATTCCAAAGAATTCCGCCTCCCGGCTCTATCGGCTCCGAACGCATACCATATATACTCTTTCCTTTGGTCATAACTTTATTTACCGCTCCGCTCCACTTACCCTTACGATCTCTGCCATTGATACTGATACCCAACTCTTTTAGCGTAGCCAGGTCATAGAACAGCCCCATGGAAAACGGCTTTGCAAAAAACCTATAGTCCAGCTCAAACACCTGCGCAACCGGCTTCCCTTCCAGTACAGAATTTATGTAAACCTCCTCCATCTCATCCCAGTCAGCCACCTTTTTTGCACGAATTGTACAGTTATAGGTTCGCATGATATCCTCACGATATAACCTGGTCGCCTCCTCCTGTACATTCGTCGGT
This sequence comes from uncultured Clostridia bacterium, assembly GCA_945622055.1. Taxonomy (GTDB): domain Bacteria; phylum Bacillota; class Clostridia; order Lachnospirales; family Lachnospiraceae; genus SIG307. Next base: position 332 of record CALZBV010000081.1, on the reverse strand, counting down.
GCCGGTGTGACCTCCGGCGAATAGGTATCACCAATAATAACATGAAGACCATTTAAATTTCTGACCTCTACCGGTTCTTCCGTAGGAGTCGGAGTTACCGTTGCCTCCGTCTGTTTCGTAGGAGACGGGACCGTTGTACGCTCCGGTTCACCCGTTCCTCTGTTACAGCCTGAAACAAAGCCTTCCAACAAGACAAGCAGCAACAATAAAGATACTTTTTTTGCCATAGTCAATCACCCACCTTACCATCCACAATTTGAATCACTCATCCACATCGACATCCAAGGCTTACCGGCCTTGGGTACTTCCGGAGCATGTTTCCTGAAAACAGT
>CALZBV010000080.1 GCA_945622055.1 uncultured Clostridia bacterium | reverse complement strand
ACAATTTTGTAAGTTTGACAATAGGTTCCTCCTTAGTTGCTTTTTTCTTGTTGTTCTTTCTTTTTTACTGCGTTACAAATTTATTCCATGGAATGCCGGTGGAGCTTCACCGAAGAAGCAAAGCCGGAAAGACACCCTGACACCTGCGCAGGTATCAGAAGGGCAGGACTTTGCCATAAATGTATCATAACACGCCATGGTCTTGGAAAGCAAGAGTTTGTATCGGTTGGGAATGTAGAAAATAACGGGGGAGTGTTGTGAGAATTGTACAAATTCAGCAATTTTCACAATAGCTTTTTCATTCGGTTCAGCTGTCAGGATGCTCTGTTACGATAAGCATCATCTTTTTTAAAATCCCCCTTGAAAAATTGGAAAAAGTGTGAGAAACTATGTAAGGTATTATGGAACAGGAATGCAAATGAATGATAAAGGAGATTTAAAGATGAGTAAGAAAACAACGGTTCTGATGATTCTGGACGGTTACGGCATCGCTGAGCCGGGAGACGGAAATGCGATTTCTCTTGCAAAGAAGCCGGTGATGGATATGCTGACAGCAAAGTATCCGACCGTAAAGGGATATGCGAGCGGTCTTTCGGTTGGTCTTCCGGACGGACAGATGGGTAACTCCGAGGTAGGACACACCAACATGGGTGCCGGCCGTATCGTGTACCAGATGCTTGTTAAGATTTCCAAGTCCATTCAGGACGGTGATTTCTTTGAAAATCCGGCATTGGTTTCCGCTATGGAAAACTGCAGGAAGAATGCTTCCGCCCTTCATTTGATGGGACTTTTGTCTCCGGGTGGCGTTCACAGCCATATGGAGCATTTATACGGATTGGTTGAGATGGCAAAGAAGAACGGTATTTCCAAGGTTTATGTACATTGCTTCCTGGACGGACGTGATGTTCCGCCGTCTTCTGCAGCAGAATATATGGAAGAGGCTGTTAGTAAGCTGAACGAGATTGGTGTTGGTAAGATTGCGACGATTGCCGGCCGTTTCTATGCAATGGACCGTGACAATGCATGGGATCGTGTAGAGAAGGCTTACAATGCAATGGTATTTGGCGAGGGTGTTGCTGAGACTGATCCGGTTACGGCGATTAAGAATTCTTATGCAAACGGTGTTACCGATGAGTTCATGCTTCCGACCGTACTGGATAAGAATGGTATGATTCAGGCAAATGACAGTGTTGTATTCTTCAACTTCCGTCCGGACCGTGCAAGACAGATTACGAGAGCATTTGTGGACCCGGAATTTCAGGGCTTTACACGTAAGAACGGTTTCTTCCCGTTAGAGTTTATCTGCATGGCACAGTATGATGCGGAGATGCCGAACGTAAAGGTTGCTTTCCCGCCGGAAGAGCTGACCATGACCTTTGGTGAATTTCTTGCAAAGAACGGCAAGACGCAGCTTCGCCTTGCTGAGACACAGAAGTATGCGCATGTAACGTTTTTCTTTAACGGTGGTGAGGAGAAGCAGTTTGAGGGTGAGGACCGTATCCTGGTTAATTCCCCGAAGGTTGCTACCTTTGATCTTCAGCCGGAAATGAGTGCATACGAGGTGTGTGATAACCTGGTTGCTTCTATCAGAAGTGGCAAGTATGATGTCATCATTGTGAATTTTGCTAATCCGGATATGGTTGGTCACACCGGTATCATTCCGGCAACAGTTGCCGCAATCGAAGCAGTAGATGAGTGCATTGGTAAGGCTTATGATGCAATTCTTGAGACGAACGGACAGATGTTCATCTGCGCTGACCACGGAAATGCAGACAAGCTGATTGCTGAGGACGGAACTCCGTTTACGGCACATACAACGAATCCGGTACCGTTTATCCTTGTAAATTACGACGAGGCTTATACGCTTCGCGACGGTGGATGCCTTGCGGATATCGTTCCGACGTTAATCGAGATGATGGGGATGGAGCAGCCGAAGGAAATGACCGGTAAGTCACTTTTGATTAAGAAATAGGAAGAAAGCAATAAAATAAAAAAAGACTTTACAAAACCGCGTAAATATTTTATAATGAATGTTGCGTGATTTGTGAGACAAATGGAAATACTCGGTAATGGAGGTGTAATAAATGGCAACATTAAAGGTTGTGTTAACTGTACTTTATGCTTTGATCTGTATCGCGTTAATCGTGGTTGTTATCATGCAGGAAGGAAAACAGGCAGGACTCGGTGCTATCAGCGGTATGGCTGATACCTACTGGGGCAAAAACAAGAGCCGTTCCATCGAAGGAAAGCTTGAGATGGCGACGAAGATTCTTGCGGCTTTCTTCATTTTACTTTCTGTACTGCTTAATTTAAGCTGGTAGTAATAAGGTAACCAACCCGAGGAACAAAGTGTTCCTCGGGTTTTTTTGGATTAAATGCGCTAAAAACGTGCAACTTAGCGAGTGAATGGATAAGTGTGAAGCGTTGTCTTCACGCATTTTTAGATATAAGGGGTAATGAAATGACGGAAAAAGAGTTAAAAAAGAGAAAAGAGTTTATATTGAAGTTTATGAAGGAGCCGAACTACGTGCCGATGCGCCGGCGTGACATTGCGGCGGTTTTTCAGGTGCCGAGAGAAGCAATGGAGGATTTTTCGCAGGTGCTGGAAAGTCTCGTACAGGAAGGCAGTGTGACGATGGACACAAGAGGAAGATATCGTGTGGAGCAGGCAGTGACGATTACCGGTATATTTCGCGGTACCTCCCGTGAGTTTGGCTTTGTAAGTCCGGATGACAAAACTGCGGATATTTTTATTGATGCAGGTGCAAGTCTCGGTGCATTAAACGGAGACCATGTTCAGCTTTCGGTTTTTGCGGAAGAGGAATGGGAGAAAAAGGCCGGAAGAAGCCGGACCGGACGTGTGGTGAAGATTTTGGAGCGTGCCAATGAGCGTGTTGTCGGAACGTTTTTTAAGAAAAAGGATTTTGGGTTTGTCGTAGCAGAGGACAAGCGCCTCGGCAGTGATATTTTCGTTGACGGAAAGTATACAATGGGAGCTGTGACCGGTCATAAGGTAGTGGTTAAGATTACGGATTTCGGTGACGGAAGACAGAATCCGATGGGAAAGGTCGAGGAAATTCTCGGTCATATGAACGACCCGGAAACGGATCTGATTACGATTCTGCGTGCGTTTGGAATCCCGACGGAATTTCCGGAGGAGGTTATGGAGGAGACGTCCCATGTGCCGGAGTGCCTGTCTGAAACGGACGGAGCTGGACGGCTTGACCTTCGGGAGGAGCTGATGATTACGATTGACGGCGAGGATGCGAAGGATCTGGATGATGCGGTGTCGCTTCGAAAGACGGAAAACGGCTATGTTCTTGGAGTGCACATTGCGGATGTGTCCGAGTATGTGAAGGAAAATCATCCGCTGGACGTGGAGGCGAAAAAGCGCGGAACGAGTGTATACCTGATTAACCGTGTGGTTCCGATGCTTCCACACCGTCTGTCGAACGGAATCTGTTCGTTAAATGCAGGTGAGGACCGTCTGGCACTTTCCTGCATTATGGAGCTTTCGGAAGAGGGTGAGATTGTTGGACATCGCATTGCGGAGACGCTCATTCATGTGGACCGCCGTACGTCATATACTGAGATTGCGCATCTTCTGGAGGTTTCAGGAAAGGAGGAAGCAACGGCTGCAAAGAGCGGGGAAATCATGTATGCGAAGAGTTCCACGGAGCAGAAGGAGAACAGTACGAAGGCTTCCACGGAGCGGGAGGAGCTTCGAACGGAGTATGGTGAAATATACACGATGGTGCTTCTTATGGCAAAGGTTTCCGGTCTTCTTCGGGAACGTAGAAAGAAGAGAGGTGCCATTGATTTTGATTTTGCGGAAAGCAAGATTATTCTCGATGAGACCGGACGTCCGGTGGAAATACGCCCGTATGAGCGGAATGCTGCAACGCGGATGATTGAGGACTTCATGCTGGCTGCAAATGAGACGGTAGCAGAGGAATATTTCTGGCAGGAGCTTCCGTTTGTTTACCGCGTGCACGAGAGTCCGGATGAAGAGAAAATCAAGCAGCTTGCGATTTTAATCCAGAATTTCGGATATTCGCTCAGGGGCGCAAAGACGGAGGTTCATCCGAAGGTACTGCAGGGGCTTTTAGAACGGGCGGACGGAAGTGCGGAGGAAGCGCTCATTGCGCGTCTGACGCTTCGTTCCATGAAGCAGGCGAAATATATGGTGGACTGCGAGGGGCATTTTGGTCTGGCAACAAAGTATTATTGCCACTTTACGTCCCCAATCCGTCGTTACCCGGACCTTCAGATTCACCGGATTATCAAGGAAAATCTTCACAACAGGCTTTCGGATAAGCGCCTTGCACATTACCGCGCGATTTTACCGGAGGTGGCACAGCATTCGTCCAAAATGGAGCGTTCGGCAGAAGAGGCGGAGCGTGAGCTGGAAAAGATGAAAAAGTGTGAATATGCGGAAGAACGTATCGGTATGCAGGCAGAGGGCATTATTTCCGGTCTGACGAATTACGGAATGTATGTAGAGCTTCCGGATACGGTGGAAGGCATGGTACGGTTGTCGGAGCTTTCGGATGATTTTTATGTGTTTGATGAGGAAAATTACTGTCTGGTCGGAGAACGCCGAAAGAAGGTTTACCGGCTGGGACAGAAGCTTACCATAGAGATTGCCCGTGTGGACAAACTCCTAAAGACTATTGATTTTTTGCCGGTTTCGCGGTAGAATTGAAATAATAGGAAGAAGGGAATTCATATGGCGGATAAGAAGCAGACGGTCAAGATGATCGCGAATAATAAAAAGGCGTATTTTGACTATTTTATTGAATCAAAACTGGAAGCCGGAATTGAGCTTTTCGGCACCGAGGTAAAGTCGCTCCGTATGGGAAAGTGCAGTGTGAAGGAGTCCTTTATACGGATTGAGCACGGCGAGGTTTATGTTTACGGAATGCACATCAGTCCGTATGAGAAAGGGAATATTTTCAACAAGGAACCGCTTCGGGTGCGCAGACTATTGCTTCACAAATACGAGATTAACAAGCTGATGGCACAGATTCAGCAAAAGGGCTACACGCTTGTTCCGCTTTCCGTATATTTTAAGGGAAGTCTCGTAAAGGTTGAGATTGGTCTTGCGAAGGGTAAGAAATTGTACGATAAGCGTGAAACCCTGGCAAAGAAGGATCAGCGCAGAGAAGCGGAGAAGGAGTTTAAGGTTAAAAATCTGTACTAAGGACTTTGGGGAGGTACGCGGTGAAGAGAATCAAAACATTACAGCTTATGCCGGGGATGGTTGTGGCAAAGGATGTTATTAATTCCAATAACATTCTCGTAGTGGCAAAGGACACTGTTTTAAATGATGAGACAATTACAAAGCTTACGTTCCACAGTATATTTTACGTCTATATCAATGAGGATTCTGCAGCCACCACTTTGGAGGTACAAAATCCTCAGAACCCTTCTGCAACCAGTTCGGAGGAGTATGTTTCCAAAATCACGCAGACAAAGGAGTTTCAGGAATTTCAGGCTGCGTATGAGCAGGAGATTGAAAAACTGCAGGATGTTTTTAATGATCTGATTACGCTTCAGCCGAACAGGCCGGATGCCACGGAGCTTTGCGTTCAGGCTACAAAGATGTTAGAAGGTGTTCAGAACGGACTACAGGTGTTTGATATATTACACAACATCCGGGATTATGACGGCAGTACGTTTCATCACAGCCTGAATGTTTCCCTGATATGCAGTGTGTTTGCGGACTGGATGCATATGTCAAAGCTGGAAAAGGAGATTGCAACAGTCAGCGGACTTTTACATGACATTGGAAAGCTTAAGATTCCGGAGGAGATTGTGAAAAAGCCGGAACGGCTGACAGACGACGAATACCGGATCATTAAAAACCACCCGATTGAAGGCTACAAGATTTTATACGAGGCGAAGTTTAATCAGAGCATCCAGAATGCGGCACTGATGCATCATGAACGTCATGACGGCTCTGGGTATCCGCTTGGACTTCCTGGAGAACGCATTGACAAATATGCGAAGATGGTAGCGATTGCAGACGTATATGATGCGATGACGGCGGCGAGGGTTTATCGCGGAAAGCTGTGCCCGTTTAAGGTTATCGAGATGTTTGAACGCGACGGGCTTTCGATGTTTGATGCAGAATATCTGCTTGGTTTCATGGAAAATATCGTGCAGACATATCTGCGTTCCAGAGTCCGCTTAAGTGATGGAACGAAGGGCGAGATTATCATGATGAATAAGCAGCGCTATTCCAAGCCGGTGATTGCAATCAAAAACGGATTTATCAATCTTTTGGAGCATCCGGAACTTTCGATTGAAGAAATATATGTTTAGTCGCTGTTTCGTCCAATGAAGAGATTTGCGTTTTTGTGATTTTTGGGGCTTCACAGGGAATAGTTGTGTTTTGACCGACAAAAATGTATTTTAACTCTTTACAAGCAGAACTTTATATGCTATACTTTAATAGCTTTATGCGAGCCGTCACCCGGAGATTGGATACTCCAACCATTTCTGCGTGACCGGCGATACTAATATTATAGGAGGATGCTATTATGATTAGCAAGGAAAAGAAGGCAGAAATCATCGCTGCATACGGAAGAACTGCAAACGACACCGGATCCCCGGAGGTTCAGATTGCACTTCTCACCGCAAGAATCAATGAGTTAACGGAGCACTTAAAGGTAAACCAGAAGGATCATCACTCCAGACGTGGTCTCTTAAAGATGGTTGGTCAGAGACGTGGTATGCTTGAGTACTTAAAGAAGAATGACCTTGAGGGTTATCGTACGTTAATCGAGCGTTTAGGCTTAAGAAAGTAATTCAGACGGCGATGCCGTGTTGTGGGCGCACCTGCGGGGGCGCCCATTTTTCAGTTTATACGCTGTGACGGGTGGAGGTGAAAGCAATGTATGTTTATTCCTTGACACAATGGAGCTTCTTTTTTCTTTTGTATTGTGTACTGGGATGGTGTTTTGAGTCGACGTATGTGTCGATAATGCAGCACCGTTTGGTAAACCGGGGGTTTTTACACGGTCCGTATCTGCCGATTTACGGAAGTGGTGCAATCATGATGCTGTTTGTAACAATTCCGGTGCGCGAAAGTCTGATTTTAAGCTTTTTGGCGGGGCTGGTCGGGGCTACGGCGCTTGAGTATATAACAGGAGTAGCTATGGAGGCGTTGTTTAAGGTCCGCTACTGGGATTATTCCAATCAGAGATTTAATTTTCAGGGACATATCTGTCTGTCCTCGTCGATTGCCTGGGGTGGATTTACCTTGCTTCTTACGCGAGTAATTCATAAGCCGATTGAGCGGATGATGCTTTGGATTCCGGAGCGGTTGCTTTCGGTTTTGGTGATGGGGGTGGGGACTGTGTTTTTGGTCGACCTTACCTTATCTGTCAGGGCTGCAGTGAACCTGCGCGAGATTCTTGTTAAGCTTGAAACGGCAAAGAAGGAGCTGGAGCTGATGCAGAAGCGTCTCGATGTAATTTTGGCATTTTCGGAGGATTATGCGGAAAAGAAGCGCAGGGAGCGTCAGGAGCGTAAGGAGGATTTGATTGCAGGGATTGAAGAACGGTTTGCGAGTGTTAAGAATTTTTCGTCTGCCGATTCGGTAAAGAAGGAAATCGAGGAGCTGCGTGAGAAGTTTATTGTGCTTCGTACAAGAAGAGAAGAGTACGGAAATGAAAGAAAACACGCATTCCGAAGGATTATAAGGAAATACCCGAGAATAAGGTCTGCGCACTTTGAGGATGCCTTAGAGCAACTGAAGACGCTGATTCGGGAGAAGAAGGAATAAAAAACCCCGTCCGGCAGCATGCTTAAAAAGAAAGTGCATGTTACCGGGCGGGTTTTGCATTTATTTATTCATTGATGCGTTTGTATTTCTGCTCGCAGTAAACACAACGGTAAATTCCATGTGCGCGGTCAGTTAGCTTAAAGCGGTGCTCCAGCTCCTGTTCGATGGAGGTGATGCAGCGTGGATTTTTGCATTCAATGATGCCGGCAACGGTATCCGGAAGGTTCAGCTTGCGCTTTTCCACGATTTCCCCGTTTTTGATGATATTAATCGTGATATTCGGGTCAAGTACGCCGAGAATATCGAAATCAAAATCAACCTGTCCATCGATTTTGATGATGTCTTTTTTGCCCATAACGTTGCTTTTGGCGTTTTTGATAATGGCAACACAGGCATCTGTTTTTTCCAGACCGAGATAGCGGTAGATGTCCATGGCACGTCCTGCCACGATGTGGTCCATAACCACGCCTTCCTGTAATCCTCCGATATTTAACATAGCGACTCCTTTCTAATTCTCAACCGTAATTCCAAGCAGTGTCATAATCAGTGCCATACGTACGTAAACTCCAAAGTTTGCCTGCTTAAAGTAAACAGCACGCGGGTCCTCATCCACCTCGGTTGCAATCTCATTGACACGCGGAAGCGGATGTAAAATCAGCATATCCTCTCTTGCAAGGGAGAGCTTCTTTTTATCCAGAATAAAGGTGTCCTTTAGACGAATGTAGTCCTCTTCGTTGAAAAAACGCTCCTTCTGGACACGCGTCATGTAAAGGATATCGAGCTTTGGAAGTGCTGCTTCAAGGTTTCTGGTCTCTTCGTAAGGAATATGGTTCGCATCGAGGGTTTCTTCTCTCAGGTAAGCAGGAATGCGGAGCTCATCCGGGGAAATCAGAACGAAGCGTGTGTTCGGATAGCGCACCATGGCGTTGATAAGAGAGTGAACGGTACGACCAAATTTCAGATCACCGCAAAAGCCGATGGTCAGACCATCTAAGTGTCCTTTCAGGCTTTTTATGGTCAGAAGGTCTGTCAGCGTCTGGGTTGGGTGGTTGTGACCGCCATCTCCGGCATTGATGACAGGAATCGAAGAGTGCATGGAAGCAACGAGCGGTGCACCTTCTTTTGGATGACGCATTGCACAGATGTCAGCATAGCAGGAGATGACGCGGATGGTGTCGGCTACGCTTTCGCCCTTTGCAGCCGAGGATGAATCGGCAGAAGAAAAACCAAGAACACTACCACCGAGGTTCAGCATTGCAGCTTCGAAGCTGAGGCGGGTTCGTGTACTTGGTTCATAAAACAGGGTTGCCAGTTTTTTGCCATTACAGCAATGGGAATACTTTTCCGGAGAAGCATAAATCTTCTCGGCAAGAGAAAGCAGATCGGAAAGCTCATCCGGAGATAAATCCAAAGGACTGATTAAGTGTTTCATGACGTTCTCCATTCTTCGCGAGGGGTATATTTGCGGAAAACCGCAGTTTTGTGAGTCGGTTCAGCTCCGGTCGCGCCCGAAGCTTAACCTATATTATTTTATACGATTCAAGAAAAAAAAGCAAGGGAAAAGTTTAGATTAAGGAATGAACTCGTTAAAAGCTCGTTAAAATATTAACTTGATGATGCCGGAATATGTGGGGCGTTATATTTTGGTTGTTTTCCACAAAAAAAGCCGGAAAGTCTGTTACTTTTGACAATGCAGTTTTTCTTGGTTTTTCTTATGAAATATGATATACTTATCTTATCGAAAGAAGAAATAATGATATCAGTCTACTTC
>CALZBV010000079.1 GCA_945622055.1 uncultured Clostridia bacterium | reverse complement strand
TCGAATCCCCTCTCCGGCCGTGACTGCAGCTTTCTTTCTGAATAAAACCAACAAAAGGCAAATTAGCATATCTTGCGGAAGAGTCCATAATAATCCACATTGTTCAGAGGAAAAGAACAGATATCGGAATGCATCTCTTACTGTGGAAGCAGCACTGGCTTTTCCGGTTTTCTTCTTTTGTGTTTTGTATCTGCTTCAGATGTTCCTTGTTTTGGAGGCAGAGCTTTCTATCGCACAGGCGGGAATAACAACCGTCCGTGAGGTGGCAGAGGTATCCTATGTCACGGAGCGGTTGAAAAAGGGAGAAAGTGCAATTCCCGAAAAAATTCTGTCCGTGTTTGATTATAAGCTGATTCGGGATGCTACCGTAACTGCAGTGTTTTATGAACGTTGTGACCGGGAATTACTGACGCGGGCAGGAGTGGCACGCGGACTTGGTGGGATGTGGACGGATACGCAGGTACAAGGGGAGCGGACGGAGTTTCGGGTATATTTTCGTGTGGCACCACAAAATGCGCTGTTTCAGGGCAGCAGAGGCTATTACTGCAGCTTTCTCGTGGGGAGAAACTGGACGGGAGAAGGGGAGCTGAAGCGTGAAAAAAAAGAAGAAAAGAAGGAAGAGGTGGCATACCTTGCAGATAATGCAACGGTCTATCATCTGGATTCGTTTTGCCAGTATATCAATATTAAGGCACAGGGTGTTTCGACGGCAGACATAGGGAGACAGAGGAATGCATCCGGAGCAAAGTATTATCCCTGTGAGTTTTGCAAGCCTTCCTTGGGGGGAGAAGCCTTTTTGTACATCACGAAGTATGGAACAAGGTATCATGCGTTGTCCTCCTGTTCTGCGATTGAGAGAAATCCAAGAGAGGTACCGCTTGCGGAGGCAAAGGAGCAGTACCGTCTCTGTAAGAAATGTGAACAGAGGCATGCTGAAAAAAAGGAACAGGAGGAAAAAACAGAGTGAAATGGAGTGAATCAATGGTGGATGGAATCAGGATTGGAGTAATCCTGCTGGCACTGGGCTGGCTTGCCCTGCAGGATATGAAAACCAGAAAGGTCCGGGTGTCTGACCTTTTTGTTGTATCAGTCGCACTTTTAGCTGCCGGGATGACGGAGCAGGTTGAACTCCGGATTCGTGCAGGAGGGTTTATATTCGGACTTTTGGTGCTTTCTCTTTGCAAATTATCTGCAGAAGCCCTGGGTATGGCAGACGGTTTTCTGATTCTGGTGTATGGCGTTTCGTTTGGGCTTCAGAGTGTTTCCTTTTTGTGTTTTGTTTCCTTTCTTTTTGCAGCAGCAGTTGCAGGGGGACTGTTTCTTTTGAGAAGGATAGGAAGAAAAGGAAGAATTCCGTACCTTCCCTTTTTTCTGGCAGGATATCTGGTGACTCTGATGATTTAGAATGGCACGAATTTGCGGAGGAAATGGCAGCTTCGATACGAAAATTCGGTGTGGAAACACATGAATCAGTGTTTTTCTTTGAAATAGGAAATGGTTTCGTACGTTTCATTTTGGGAAGGAGATAACATGGAGTATAAAAGAAACAGGCAGGATAGAACCTGGAAGGGTTCCATGACGGTAGAGGCAGCACTTTTGTTTCCGTTTTTGTTTTTGATTACGTTTGTTCTGACACAGAATACGCTGGTCCGGTATGAGGAGGTTATCAACCGGGCAGGGGAGCTTTTTGATGCGGTAGTCCGGGAGGAGCGGTTCATGGCAGCGGATAAACTAAGAATTGCAGACACTGCGTTTGAATTGTTTGGAAAATAGGCATTTGGGGAGAACGAGAGGATAAATGTTTTTGTTTTTTCGATAAAGAATTGAAGTGGAGTGAAGAGAATGGAAGAAATACTACTTGGAACATACAGTAGAGATGCGGAAGGGAGAAATTTTCTTATTCTTCCTAAGACGAGAGAGACATTTGAGGAGCGAATGCTGCGGGAGGCAAAGCCTTCCGGGATTTTGCCGTTGGCTACAGACCGGGAGGGGGAGTATTGTTACGATGTATCGGGGAAAAAAACGCTGTCGGTTGCATTTGAACGGGTCCCGATGAATGCGGAACAGATTCAGAGGCTGGTCGGAGGGATATTACAGATTGCAAAGCGTACAGGCGAATATTTGCTGCGAACAGAAAGCCTGTTGCTCTCTCCGGAGTATATTTATGTGGATTTTCCGGCGTGTGAACCCAGACTTTGTTATTACCCGGAATATAAGGTTCCTTTTTTTAAGCAGCTGGGAAAGCTGTTTGAGGTGTTTTTAAATCGTGTGGATTACCGCGAGGATAAGGCAATTTCAATGGTTTATGGGTTGTACATGTTACTGCAGGAGCCGGATGTAACGGCCGACGAAATTGAGCGTCGGCTTCAAAGCGAAGTCTTTGGGACGGAACATGAAGTATCGTCGGATGCAGGGAGAGGAAGCTTATCCGGGGAAGAATCCGCTTCATACCGGACGCAGCCTATGGGAGCCGGGAATTATCACGAGCCGGTAAAACAAAAGGGACAGGAGAGCTGCAAAAAAATAAGGAAAGCAGAGTCTGGGTTGAATTATCGTGGAGAACGGGAGAAAAAGAAGAAGCGTTCCTGGTTTGACACCTTGTTTCGTAAGGAGGAAGCAGCCTGTTATGCGGAATCTCCGTCTTATTCTGCCTATAAAGAGCTTCCTTCCTATCCTGGCTATACGGAACGTCCTTCCTATCCTAGCTATACGGAACGTCCTTCCTATCCTGGCTATACGGAACGCACCTCCTATCCTGCCTATGTGGAGGAAACACCTATGGAGTGGGGCGGACAGCATACCAGGGTGCTTTCGGTATCCGGAATAAAGGAGGAGCCGGCACTTGTTTCGGAACGAACGGGTGCTTCGGTCTATCTGAAGAAATTTCCTTTTTTTATCGGAAGCCTACGGGGTTATTCTGACCTTGTGATTGAGAATGACTCAGTTAGCCGTTTTCATGGAAAGCTGATACAGGAGGAGGGAGAGGTTTTACTTTTTGATTTGAACAGCACGAACGGAACCAAAGTAAATGGAACTGTGATTCCGGTGCAGCAGGGAATCCGGTTGAAAAGCGGAGACCGGGTTACTTTTGCGGAGGAGACTTATCGGTTCTTTGACGGGGGAAAAGCATTTTGAGGTTTTGCTACGGGAAATCAAACCACGAAATAATTAGTTGCGTTTGTCGGGAAAGTGGGCTATACTGAGTGTATACAAAGGTAGGAGGCGGGCTATGTCGTATTCGGAGAGAGGTTCGCAAAAGCGTCTGTTTGATGAGCTTCGGGATAAAAACGGAAAGCTTCCGGTGGTGACCATGGTACTCGTATTGCTCAATGCTGCTGTTTTTTTTGTTTGTGATCTTTTTTTGTACCGGTATCTAAATCAGACAGTATTTTATCTTGCAATGAACCCGGCGTTGATATTAGAAAATAAACAATATTGGAGACTGTTTACGTCGATGTTTTACCACTTCGGAATCGAGCATCTGATGAGTAACATGCTGATGCTTTACTACGTTGGGGCGATGCTTGAAAGGACAATCGGAAAGGTACGATACCTGATTCTGTACTTTATTTCCGGACTTGTTGCAGATTTTGCCTCTATCCTTTATAATAGTGTTATCGTAAAGGAAAATGCAGAGACTGTTTTTGCAGCGGGGGCTTCCGGGGCAATTTCCGGTTTGTTTGGTGCGCTTGTGGTGCTTACACTGTGCTGCTATAAAAGAGTGACTTTGCTGAGAAAAAAGGATGTTCCGGTTTTCCTGTTTTTCACGCTGTTTGTTGGATTTTTTGAGAAGGGAGTGGATCATGCCGCACATCTTGGGGGATTTGCGGCGGGATGTGTTCTCGGGGCTTTATTTTCGGTCTATTTAAAGAGGAAAAATCCGCAGAACGTGTGGGATGATTTCGGAGGTAACAGATGAAGATTGCGATATATTACGGTGGGCGTGGCGTGATTGAGGATACAACGATTTATGTGGTAAACAAAATTGCGCAGGTTTTTGATGAACTGAATGTCCAGGTCAAAAGGTATAATCTGTATGAGCAGAGGAATGAGATTGCTGTGCTGTCGGGAACGATTAAGGAAGTCGATGGCGTGGTGCTCGCAGTTCCGTTGGAATGGTACGGAATCGGTGGGTACATGCAGCAGTTTCTGGATTCCTGCTGGCTTTATGCTGACAAGGAAAAGCTGAAAAATATGTACATGATGCCGGTGGTAGTGGCAACCACCACCGGAGAACGTCAGGCGGAGCTTGCGCTTCGTACGTCATGGGAGCTTTTGGGTGGAAAGGTAATCGAGGGTGTCTGCACGTTTGTTGAGAATCAGGTGGATTTTGAAACAAATACGGATTTGGGAAAGCTGATTGAAGATAAGGCAGAGAATTTGTATCGCGCGGTTTCCAGAAAGTCACTGCAGTTTCCGAGCAGTAATTCCATGATAAAGCGAAATCTTTCTACGATTTCCATTCCGCTTACTCCACAGGAGAGCGAGGATTTGTCAAAGTATGTTTCAGATGATAAATATGTGAAGCGGCAGAAAGAGGATATAGAGGAGCTCTCCCAGATGTTTAAGGGGCTGCTTGAAAAAAACAGTGCAGGTATGGATCCGAAGCTGGAGTTTATCGCAAATCTGAGAACAAATTATCACCCTTCAGAGGAAAAGCTCAACGTATCCTATGCGCTTTCCTTTGTTGACAACGGAAGGACACTTCTGGTGGAGGTCAAGGACGGAAAACTGTTTTGCAGTTATGTTGAGAAGGAATGTTCTGCAGATGTAACAGCCAAGCTTACCAGAGCGGTGATGGAACGCATTGTCAACGGAAGAGTAACGTTTCAGGGAGCGTTTATGTCGGGAGATATTACTGCAAAGGGTGATTTCAGACTGCTCAGGCAGTTTGATGTATTGTTCCGGTTCCAGACCTTAGTGTAGGACTGCACGGATGTGGATTGGAAGAAAAGATTTGACGGGATGCAGGCCGACAGAGTGTATATTTTGCAGGCTATGGACCTTGACGCTTCACAATCGCATCCTATGAAATGTGAAGATGAAACAGGAGGAGAAATAAAATGGAGAATTGTATTTTTTGTAAGATTGCAAATGGGGAGATTCCGTCCGCAACGGTTTATGAGGATGAGGCATTTCGTGCAATTATGGATATTGCGCCGGCCAATAAGGGGCATGTGATTCTGCTTCCGAAGAAACACTCTGCCAATCTTTTTGAGGCAGAGGATGAGACGCTTCGTGAGGCGCTTTTGGTAGTAAAAAGGGTATCCAATGCTATGATGAAGGCACTTCACTGTGACGGACTTAATGTTGTGCAGAACAATGGAGAGGCAGCCGGACAGACGGTGTTTCATCTTCACCTTCATATGATTCCACGGTTTAAAGAGGATACCGTGAAGGTTACCTGGAAGCAGGGAAGCTATGCGGAGGGTGAAGCAGCTGCACTCTCTGAGGAGATTAAGAAGAATCTTTAAGAAACATTTTAAGAAAAATCTTTAGGAAATTGACTGAACGGAAAGCTTTAAAGAAAACCGTATTGATTAGAAAGCTTTAAAGAAGACACATTGCCCGGAAAACTTTAAAGAAAAACACTTGACAAAAAAATGTGTTTTGTTGTATTCTGAACATGTCAAATGAATAACGATACTCTTATTAAGAGTGATGGAGAGTAAAGGCTCTGCGAAGTCACGGCAACCCCCGGTTCGGGAAGGTGCCAAGTTGAGCGGTAGGAATACCGAACAATAAGGGAACTGATTTTAGTTATCATACCCGCAGCGCGCCAGGCTCTGCGGGTTTTGTTGTTTTTTGCGACACGCAGCAGGAGGAAAGATTTTTAATGTCTTTGGAAAAGGAAGGAGAAACATGGGAGAGAAATTTTTATTTACTTCAGAATCAGTAACGGAAGGACATCCGGATAAAGTCTGCGATCAGATTTCGGATGCGGTTTTGGATGCATTGTTAGAGCAGGACCCGATGAGCCGTGTAGCATGTGAAACGGCTTGTACGACCGGATTGGTGCTGGTTATGGGTGAGATTACCACGAAGGCGACGGTGGATATTCAGAAGATTGTACGTGACACGGTACGCGAGATTGGGTATGACCGTGCAAAGTATGGGTTTGACTGCGACAGCTGCGCCGTGCTTGTTACGCTGGACAAACAGTCTGCGGATATCGCAATGGGCGTGGACAAGGCGCTTGAAGCAAAGGAAAATACGATGTCTGAGGAGGACATTGAGGCAATTGGTGCAGGAGATCAGGGTATGATGTTCGGTTATGCTACGGACGAGACAGAAGAGCTTATGCCGTATCCGATTTCTTTGGCACACAAGCTGACCCGTCAGCTTGCAAAGGTAAGAAAGGATGGCACTCTGCCATACCTTCGTCCGGACGGAAAATCCCAGGTAACGGTTGAGTACAATGAGCAGGGAGAACCGATTCATCTGAATGCAGTGGTTCTTTCGACGCAGCATGCACCGGAGATAAGTCAGGAGCAGATTCATGAGGATATCATGAAGTATGTTTTTGAGCCGGTACTTCCGAAGAAGCTGATTGATGAGAACACCAAATATTTTATTAACCCAACCGGACGTTTTGTAATCGGTGGACCGAACGGAGACAGTGGTCTGACCGGACGTAAGATTATCGTCGATACCTACGGCGGATATGCGCGTCACGGCGGCGGAGCGTTCTCAGGTAAGGATTGCACCAAGGTGGACCGTTCTGCCTGCTACGCTGCACGCTATGCCGCAAAGAATCTTGTGGCTGCGGGCCTTGCAAGGAAGTGTGAAATTCAGCTTTCCTATGCAATCGGTGTTGCACAGCCGACATCAGTTATGGTAGATGCCTTCGGAACGAGTAAGCTTACCAATGAGGAGCTGGTTGCAATCGTTCGTAAGCATTTTGATCTTCGCCCGGCAGGAATCATCAAGATGCTGGATCTTCGCCGCCCGATTTATAAGCAGACGGCAGCATACGGACATTTCGGAAGAAATGACCTGGATCTTCCGTGGGAGCGTACCGATAAGGCAGAGGAGCTTCGCCAATACGCGAAGTAATGTCGGGATGATTTGGCAAAAGTATGATTTGAGAAGACATTCGTTTGAAAAGGGTCGGTTAAAGAAAGCTATACAGAAATGTGTAGCTTTTTTTGTAATAGGAAATTCCTCGAATTTCCTATTACACAAAAACGCTCCGCGGGGATGCACACGCTTTTGCTAAGGAATATGTCGCAAAAATGCGACAAAAAAGCGGCGCAGAACATCGCAAAGCGATATTCTTTGTTCTTATAATACAGGAGGATTTATGACGATTCAGGAAAAAGCAGAAGCAATCATAAAGGATATCAGGCAGGAGAAAGGAACAAATCCCATTCATATATTCAGGAATATTGCAAGGAAGGAATATATGAGTATTCACGGACCGGAACATCATATATTAGACGGTGCGTGTTTGCTTGTGGCTTACAAAAATGCCGGAGGGTGCATTGATATTGATGTTGCACTTGAAAAGCTTATGACAGAGGGCCTTAGAATGCCGGGAGCCATGTGTGGTTTATGGGGAATATGCGGAGCGATTACCTCCATTGGAGCAGCCCTATCCATTATTGACGGAACCGGACCGCTGTCAACGGATGGTACATGGGGAAACCATATGCAATTTACATCGGATGCAATTGGTGAGTTAGGGAAGATAAACGGACCAAGATGCTGTAAAAGAGATGCGATGGTAGCATTTAAGAATGGTGTGGAATACGTAAACAGTCATTATGGAGTAACCCTGGAGTTTGAACCTATGAACTGTGAATATTCCAATCAGAATGCTCAGTGCATCCGGGAAAGGTGCCCGTATTTCGGCGAAGCTTCTTTTCAGTGAAGATTAAGAAAAATGGAACGAATACGTCTGACTTAATTTTCTTTTTCCTCTTGAATATTTTGTCAGGATAAGGTATGATATGTATTGCATGCGAATTGATTAGAAGTCAAATTCGAACAGCAATACAACGAACCAAGAGACGGAGAATTTATTCAAACAGTGTACGCTGCTTTTTTAATACCTTGTATAGAAGCAGTCCGAGGATTCCTACGCTAATGAGTTCACCTGCCCCAACGGTAAGGAACATGAACCAGATGGCATCCGGCACCTGATAGGCGAAACGAAGGACAAACGGGATTATGATGGCATTGCTAAGAATTGTCGGAAGCGGAGCCAATACCGGGTGCTTCCTGAGAAGTCTTGCGCCAAGCACGCCAATCAGTGTTGCAAGGGTGCCGAAAATGACGTCCGGAAGCGGTGCTCCGGTAACTATGTTTGCCAGAAGACACCCTACTGTTACGCCCGGAACGGCAGCAACGGTAAAGCACGGCAGGATGGCCAGGGCTTCGGAAAGGCGGACCTGAATTACGCCGGAGGCAATACCAAGTGCTGAGGAAATCATAGTCAGAACGACATAGAGTGCTGCAATAATTGCAGCCGTGGTGAGCTGACGGGTCGTCATGGCCCGCTTAGTGTTACTTGTGTTTTTCATGTGAAAATCTCCTTAGTTTTGTTTTACGTCAGGATGGTTACGAACTGACGGCGATTCTCATTATATGTGGTTCGGAACGTTTTGTCAAGGGAAGGTGTGTATCATGAAAGGATTAAAGAAGTTATTTATTTCAGATAAGTCGTTTTATCTGAAGGTGTTGACACTCGCACTTCCGATTGCGATGCAAAGTGCAATCGCGATTGGAGTGAATATGCTGGACACGATAATGGTCGGCAAGGTCGGCGAGGTGGAGCTGTCCGCGGCGTCACTTGCAAATCAGTTTATCAGTATATACCATATTTTCTGCATGGGTATCGGAATGGGTGCTTCGGTTTTAGTGGCCAGATACTGGGCGATGCGGGAAATGCAGTCGCTGAAAAAGACGATGGCGATTATGCTTCGGCTTACACTCGTGCTTGCGCTGCTGTTTGCCGTAATTACAGCGTTGTTCCCGAAGCAGATTATGCAGTCTTATACATCTAAAAAGTCAGCACAGCAGGAACAGACTATGGATACGGAAGCCGGTTCCGGAATAGAGGGGAAGGTCGATGACGCAAAAGCAGAAGGCGGTACAGCTTTGGCAGAGCAGACGGATTTGGATAAAGAAGTGCAGGATGCAGAAAATGTGCGTCTGATTCAGGAAGCCGGAGTTAAGTACTTAAAGTATTCCGTAATTACCTTCTTTTTCCTCGGACTTTCTCTTGTTTGTACGATTGTTCTTCGAAACGTCGGCAAGGTAAAGTATCCGTTGTATGTGTCAATTGGGGCGTTTTTCGTTAACCTGGGAGCAAACTACAGTCTTATTTTCGGTAAGTTCGGTGCACCGGAGCTTGGAATCGTAGGTGCGGCACTCGGTACGCTCATTGCCAGAATATTTGAGGCAACGATGATATGCGGTTATCTTCTTTTTGTGGATAAGAGCATCGGCTTCCGCGTGAAGGATATCTTTATGAAGGCAGGCAGCCTGGTTCCGGAGTATATCCGAATCAGTATTCCGGTGCTTGTAAGTGATGCGATTCTTGCGTTTGGCGGAAATACCGTGACAATGGTAATCGGTCG
>CALZBV010000078.1 GCA_945622055.1 uncultured Clostridia bacterium | reverse complement strand
AAAAACCAAAATTCAACCGTCATATAAAACGCCTCCTTCTCTTTTTGTACACTTTATTTCTTTACTTTACGCCAAACAGCAGCTTCTCATAGGTCGGGAACGGCCAGTATTTTTCTGCCGTGAGCGTCTCAGCCTCATCACACGGAACACGGAGCTCTGCCATCTTCGGAAGAATCTCATCACGAATCATTGCGGCAGCCTCCGTAACATCACCGATGGTCTTATACTTTACCAGAGCCTTTTCAAGCTCGGAAATTGCAGTATCAATCTCATCCGAGAGAACAGAAAGCTTCTCAATCAGGGTCTTTTCATGCTTTCCGGTCACACCCGGAACAACTGCATTCTTTGTTGCCAGGGTTTCCGCAAGCTCCTTTACATAGCCTCCGATTGCCGGGAGAATCTCCTTTCTTGCCATATCCACCATGGTAAGTCCCTCAATGTTAACCGTCTTACAGTAGTTTTCCAGCATAATCTCGTAACGTGAGTGAATCTCCACCTCGGACATAACCTTGTGTGCGGTAAGCATATCAATGTTCTTCTTATCAAGAAGCTTTATCATGGCATCCGGTGTCGTACGAAGATTGGAAAGTCCTCTTACCTCCGTTGCTTCCTTAATCCATGCATCATCATAGCCGTTGCCGTTAAAGATAATTCTCTTGTGGTCCTTAATCGTCTTACGAATCATCTCATGGAGCGCCGTCTCAAAATCCTCCGCACCCTCCAGACGATCTGCATAAACCTTTAAGGATTCTGCAACTGCCGCATTTAACATAATGTTTGCACACGCAATGCTGTTGGAAGAACCCAGCATACGGAATTCGAATTTATTTCCGGTAAATGCAAACGGCGAAGTACGGTTTCTGTCCGTAGTATCACGGGTGAACTTCGGAAGCACATGAACTCCAAGCTTCATAACAGTCTTTTCGGTTCCGACATAGGCTGTCTCTTTCTCAATCGCATCCAAAACTGCAGTAAGCTCATCTCCGAGGAACATGGATACTACAGCAGGCGGTGCCTCATTTGCACCAAGTCTGTGGTCATTTCCTGCCGTTGCAACGGACAGACGAAGCAGATCCTGATAATCATCTACCGCCTTAATGACTGCACACAGGAATAAGAGGAACTGTGCATTCTCGTGCGGGGTCTCGCCCGGAGTTAAAAGATTAATACCGGTATCCGTTGCCATCGACCAGTTGTTATGCTTTCCGGAACCGTTCACACCTGCAAACGGCTTTTCATGAAGCAGGCAGACAAGTCCGTGCTTGGAAGCAACCTTCTGCATAATCTCCATGGTCAGCTGGTTGTGGTCGGTAGCAATGTTTGTCGTCGAATAAATCGGTGCAAGCTCATGCTGTGCCGGTGCAACCTCGTTATGCTCGGTCTTTGCAAGAATTCCAAGCTTCCAGAGCTTCTCATTCAAATCTGCCATATATGCGGCAACTCTCGGCTTAATCACGCCGAAATAATGATCATCAAGCTCCTGTCCCTTCGGCGGCTTTGCACCAAATAAAGTACGTCCGGTAAACATCAGATCCTTACGTTTTTCAAACATTTCCTTATCCACAAGGAAATATTCCTGCTCAGGTCCAACCGAGGTACGTACACATTTCACATCGGTATTTCCGAACAGACGAAGAATACGAAGTGCCTGCTTATTCAACGCCTCCATGGAACGAAGCAGCGGTGTCTTCTTATCCAGTGCCTCTCCGCCATAGGAACAAAACGCTGTCGGAATACAAAGTGTCTTATCCTTTATAAAAGCATAGGAGGTCGGATCCCATGCAGTATAGCCTCTTGCTTCGAAGGTTGCGCGGATTCCTCCGGACGGGAAGGATGATGCATCCGGCTCACCCTTGATTAATTCCTTACCTGAAAATTCCATAATGACACGTCCGTCCGGTGCCGGAGTAATAAAGCTGTCATGCTTTTCTGCAGTGATACCGGTCAGCGGCTGGAACCAGTGTGTATAGTGTGTTGCACCATTTTCCACTGCCCAGTCCTTCATTGCAGCCGCAACTGCATTTGCAACATCATTATTCAGACTTGCACCTTCATCAATTGTCTTTTTCAGGGACTGATAAATATCTGCGGATAAAGTCGCCTTCATCACCCTGTCATCAAAAACAAGACTTCCGAAATAATCTGATACTGTACTCATACTGTCACTCTCCTTTTTCTTTGATAAAAATAAAGGCAATGCCGCCCCGAACCGATTTCCGGTTCCTCTTAAGACGCCATTGCCTTCCGGTTCCTTATGGAAAAAAGAAAGACGTCATAGAGAGCACTCTCTAAGACGCCTTTGTCTTTCATGTCCGTCATGATACACGCATCAAAACAATTTGTCAAGTAGTTTTTCCAAAAAAAAATTTTTCTTTTTTTCGACAAATCACATTGACAAGAAAAAATGTGCGTGCTATAATTCAACAAAATCGATGAACAAAGGTGTTCATTCAGGTAAGGGATTTTCCCTCATTTGAATGAGCACCTTTTTCTTTTATTAAAGAAAGGATGTGCGCATATGCAGTTAGAAGGCCAAATACGTATTCCGAGCGGCTGTGCTATTTCCGCCATTATCTCAAAGGAAGGCAACCGGATGACCGGCGAAAAAATCATTCAGAGCATGATTCCGATGCATGATCGTTCCAACGGTCTCGGTGGCGGCTTCGCAGCCTACGGTATCTATCCGGAATATCGTGACTTTTATGCCTTTCATATTTTCTTTCAGGATGACTCCTGCCGGGTCGAATGTGAAAAGTTCTTAAAAGACAGTTTTGAAATCGTAAAAGCGGAGACAATTCCGTATCGGAAAATTCCGGAGATTACCGATATCCCGTTAATCTGGCGTTACTATGTAGCTCCTCTTTCCTCTATTCTTTCTCGTCTGCAGCTGGATGAAAAGGAATATGTTGCACGCTGTGTTATGCAGATTAATACCCGGATTTCGGGTGCATATGTATTCTCCAGCGGAAAAAACATGGGAACCTTTAAGGCTGTCGGCTTCCCGGAGGATGTCGGGCGTTTCTATCGTCTGGACGAATATGAGGCTTATGCATGGACCGCACACGGCCGCTACCCGACGAACACCCCGGGCTGGTGGGGCGGAGCACATCCGTTTACACTTCTTGACTATTCCATCGTACATAACGGCGAGATTTCCTCTTATGATGCAAATCGTCGTTTTATCGAGATGTTCGGTTACAAATGTACACTTCAGACCGATACCGAGGTTATCGCCTACATTGCAGATTATCTGCTCCGCCGTCAGGGCCTTACCCTGGAAGAAACGGCGTCTGTCATCGCTGCTCCTTTCTGGAGCGACATTGAACAAAAGGACCCGAAAACGGCCGAACAGCTTACCTTTCTCCGCAAGGTTTACTCCAACCTTCTGATTACCGGTCCGTTTTCCATCATTCTCGGCTTCAACGGCGGTCTGATGGCATTAAATGACAGACTGAAGCTCCGCTCCATGGTTGTTGCAGATAAGGATGACAAGGTATTCATTGCCAGTGAGGAAGCTGCAATCCGCGTAATGGAACCGGATGCGGAACACATCTATGCGCCGGCCGGCGGTGAACCGGTCATCATCAAAGTGAAAGAAGGTGCGTATTAATGGCAATCAATTACATTTTACCGGATTTTGAAGTTATCCGCGATTACAACCGCTGTATCAACTGTCATGTCTGTGAACGACAGTGTTCCAATGAGGTACACAGCTTTGATGAAAAAGGAAACCTGATGATTTCCGATGAATCCAAATGTGTCAACTGCTCCCGCTGTGTTTCCCTTTGTCCGACACATGCATTGAAAATCGTTAAAAATGAGGCTTGTTTCCGTGAAAACGCCAACTGGCAGCGGGACACCATCCTGGAAATATACAAGCAGGCCGGCAGCGGTGGCGTCCTTCTTTCCTCCATGGGTAACCCGAAGCCTCTTCCGGTTTACTGGGACAAAATCCTGATCAATGCTTCCCAGGTAACCAACCCGCCGATTGACCCGCTCCGTGAGCCGATGGAAACCAAGGTGTTCCTCGGACAGAAACCGAATATGGTGACCAGACGGGAAGACGGTTCGTTAAACACCTCGCTTACTCCGCAGCTGGAGCTTTCCATGCCGGTTCTTTTCTCCGCCATGAGTTACGGCTCCATCAGCTACAACGCACATGAAAGTCTGGCAAGAGCAGCACAGGAGCTCGGCATCTATTACAATACCGGTGAGGGTGGTCTTCACGAAGACTTTTACTGTTACGGAAAAAATACCATCGTGCAGGTTGCATCCGGCCGTTTTGGTGTACATGAGGAATTTCTGAATGCCGGTGCCGCTATCGAAATTAAAATGGGCCAGGGTGCAAAACCGGGTATCGGAGGACATCTGCCGGGAACCAAAATTGTCGGAGATGTTTCCAAAACACGTATGATTCCGGAGGGCTCTGATGCCATTTCCCCGGCTCCGCACCATGATATTTATTCCATCGAGGATCTCCGCCAGCTTGTTTATTCTTTAAAGGAAGCAACACAATATAAAAAACCGATTATCGTCAAGGTTGCTGCAGTTCACAATATTGCAGCCATCGCGAGCGGTATTGCACGAAGCGGTGCCGATATCATTGCAATCGACGGCTTCCGCGGAGGTACCGGTGCAGCGCCGACCAGAATCCGTGATAATGTAGGTATTCCGATTGAGCTTGCGCTTGCTTCCGTTGACCAGCGTCTGAGAGACGAAGGCATCCGCAACAACGTTTCCCTGATTGTCGGCGGCAGTATCCGCAGCGCCGCAGATGTTGTCAAGGCTATCGCACTTGGTGCCGATGCCTGCTTCATCGCTACCTCGGCTCTCTTAGCCCTCGGCTGTCATCTCTGCCGCAGCTGCCAGTCCGGCAAGTGCAACTGGGGTATCGCAACCCAGCGTCCGGAGCTTGTAAAGCGTCTGAATCCGGACATCGGAAAGGAACGTCTGGTCAACCTTCTGACTGCATGGCGTCATGAAATCAAAGAACTGATGGGGGGAATGGGTGTAAACTCCATCGAAGCACTTCGCGGGAACCGACTTATGCTGCGCGGTGTTAATATGACGGAAAAGGAGCTTGAGATTCTCGGTATCTCACACGCAGGCGAATGAAACGTATTTATGTGAATGAAGACGATAAAATAACATATGCGGTATCCTGCAAACACTGTGAGAATCCGATTCTTGTTATATCCGCGTTTAGCCGGAAATATCGCCGTAAAACCTTAGGAGGTGTGAAAAATGGTAATTGATGCAAAAGACATGAGCTTTACCACGCTGAATGAACAGCTCCGGTCTGCCGGAGAGGAATGTGAAATCAATGGCTGTATCGGTCAGCGCTTCATCGCGGCAGGAAACGGCACCCAGACAATTACAATCAATGGTGTTCCGGGAAATGCGCTCGGTGCATATCTGACCGGTGCAAAAATCATTGTAAACGGAAATGCCCAGGATGCAGTAGGTGATACCATGAACAGCGGAACCATTACCATTCATGGAAATATCGGTGATGCCGCAGGCTATGCAATGCGTGGCGGTCAGATTTATATCAAAGGCAATGCCGGCTACCGTGCAGGCATTCATATGAAGGCCTATAAAGAAAAATACCCTGTCATCGTAATTGGCGGACGCGCCGGTAATTTTCTCGGAGAATACCAGGCAGGCGGATTGATTGTTGTTCTCGGACTCAATACCGATGGCAAACCGATTGTCGGCGGTTTTCCTTGTACCGGTATGCATGGTGGAAAAATGGTGCTTCGCGGCTCCGTAGAAGGCATTCATTTTCCTCACCAGACCAACGCCCGAAAAGCCACTCCGGAGGATCTTGCGGAGCTCAGACCATATCTGCAAACCTATTGCAGTTCCTTTGACTATCCACTTGAGGAACTGCTAAACAGTGAATTTACCGTGATTACACCGAACAGTAAAAACCCTTACAAGCAAATGTATGTTGCAAACTAAATGAATCAAAACAAATAGAAAGTGAACGAATTATGTGCGGAATTGTTGGATTTACCGGCCGCAGCCAGGCGGCGCCGATATTATTAGAAGGTTTATCAAAGCTGGAATACAGAGGATATGACTCAGCAGGTGTTGCAGTCAGGGATCGGGACCGCCCTGCAGAGGTAGTCAAGGCCACGGGCAAATTGAAAAACCTGGCCGAAAAAACTGATTTTGGAAAGGCACTGACCGGAACCTGCGGCATTGGTCATACAAGATGGGCCACGCACGGTGTTCCGTCCCAGACCAATGCACATCCTCATGTTTCCGGAAATTGTACCGGTTCAGCCTCCGGTCCGGTGGAGTCCACAGTCGTTGGTGTCCATAACGGGATTATCGAGAATTTCCGCGAGCTGAAGGAAAAGCTGGAAAAGCACGGCTACCGTTTTTACAGCCAGACAGATACAGAGGTAGTCGTCAAGCTGGTAGACTATTATTATAAAAAATATAATCTCGGTCCGGTCGACGCAATTGCAAAGACAATGGTTCGCGTCCGCGGCTCCTATGCACTTGAATTAATGTTTCAGGATTATCCGGGCGAAATCTGGGTTGCACGCAAGGATTCCCCGATGATTATCGGAATCACCGACGGAGAAACCTATGTCGCATCCGATGTTCCGGCTATCTTAAATCACACCAGAAATGTTTACTATATCGGAAACCTGGAAATGGCAAAGCTCACTCCCGGAGAAGCTGTGTTTTACAACCTGAACGGAGATGAGGTACAGAAGGAGTCCGTCGAAATCTCTTTTTCTGCAGAAGCTGCGGAAAAAGGAGGTTATGAGCATTTTATGATGAAGGAGATCCACGAACAGCCAAGAGCAGTACAGGACACCCTGAATTCCGTAATCAAAAATAATGTAATCGACCTCTCCTCTGTAGGCCTTTGCGAGGAGGAAATCCGGTCCATTTCCGGCCTTACCATCGTTGCCTGCGGTTCTGCATGGCATGTTGGAATGGCTGCCCAGTATGTAATCGAAGACCTGGCAAAGCTTCCGGTCCGCGTCGAGCTTGCTTCCGAGTTCCGGTACCGCAAGCCTCTGCTTGATAAAAATGCACTCGTCGTCATAATCAGCCAATCCGGAGAAACCGCTGACAGCCTTGCCGCACTTCGTGAAGCAAAGGAACGCGGCATCCGTACTCTTGCAATTGTAAACGTAGTCGGTTCTTCCATCGCAAGAGAGGCCGACTCCGTTTTCTACACACTGGCAGGCCCGGAAATCGCTGTTGCAACAACCAAAGCATATAGCACCCAGCTGGTTGCAACGTATCTCTTAGCGCTCCAGTTTGGTTATGTACGAGGGGAGCTGGATACCGCCTCCTATACTGAGTACCTGAAGGAGCTTCAGACCCTGCCGGAAAAAATGCAGAAAATCCTTGAAGACAAAGAGCGTCTCCAATGGTTTGCTGCAAAATTTGCAAATATCAGGGACATTTTCTTCATCGGCCGCGGTATCGACTATGCCATTTCCCTGGAAGGCAGCCTGAAGATGAAAGAGATTTCCTATATCCACAGCGAAGCCTACGCTGCCGGTGAATTAAAGCACGGTACCATTTCCCTGATTGAAGATAACACTGTAGTAATCGGTGTTCTGACACAACCGGACCTTTTTGAAAAGACAATTTCCAATATGGTGGAATGTAAGAGCCGCGGTGCATATCTGATGGGACTTACCACTTACGGAAACTATGAAATTGAGGACACCGCTAATTTTGTTACCTACATTCCGAAGACAGACTCCCATTTTATCGGTTCCCTTTCCGTCATTCCGCTTCAGCTGCTGGGCTATTATGTAGCAGTCGCAAGAGGTCTGGATGTGGACAAGCCGAGAAACCTTGCAAAATCCGTTACCGTTGAATAATCCGAAATACAGGAAGGAAGTAGCTATGAAATACGCCAAAGAAGGAAGGGTTTTCATGACAAAGTACATTTTTGTTACCGGAGGAGTCGTATCCGGTCTCGGAAAAGGAATCACCGCCGCCTCCCTGGGTCGTCTGCTCAAGGCAAGAGGACTGAAGGTTGCCGCACAAAAGCTGGATCCGTACATTAATGTCGATCCGGGAACGATGAGTCCTTACCAGCACGGTGAGGTTTATGTTACCGAGGACGGTGCTGAAACCGATCTTGACCTCGGACACTATGAGCGATTCATCGATGAAGACTTAAACCGTTATTCCAACCTTACCACAGGAAAGGTATACTGGAATGTTCTGAATAAAGAGCGTCGCGGTGAGTACCTCGGCTCTACCGTACAGGTAATCCCTCACATCACCAATGAAATCAAGGATTTCGTCTACCGTGTCGGCAAGCATTCCGACGCCGATGTTGTTATTACCGAGATTGGCGGTACAATCGGTGACATTGAGTCACAACCGTTTTTAGAGGCTGTTCGTCAGATTTCCCTTGAGGTCGGACGTGAAAACAGTCTTTTTATCCATGTTACCCTCGTCCCATTCCTCCGTGGCTCCGACGAACATAAATCCAAACCAACACAGCACTCCGTCAAGGAGCTTCAGGGAATGGGAATTCGTCCGGACATTATTGTTCTTCGCTGTGATGAGCCGTTAGAGGAGTCTATATTCAAAAAGATTTCCATGTTCTGCAACGTAAAACCGGATTGCGTCATTGAAAACATTACCCTTCCTTTTCTTTACGAGGCTCCGCTGATGCTGGAGCGTTCCGGATTTTCCTCCATTGTCTGCAGAGAGCTCGGAATTAATGCTCCTGCACCGGATTTAACCGAATGGAAGGAAATGGTTGAGCGCATACAAAACAAGGAAAAAACTGTTCATATCGGTCTGGTGGGAAAATATGTCCAGCTGCATGATGCCTATCTTTCGGTTGCAGAAGCACTTCGCCACGCAGGCTATGCACAGAAGACGGATGTTAACATTCACTGGATTGACTCTGAAACACTGACCGAAGACAGTACTCCAAAGCTTCTTGGCGGACTCGACGGAATCATCGTCCCGGGTGGCTTTGGCAGTCGTGGCATTGAGGGAATGATTCTCGCTGCAAAATATGCAAGAGAACATATGCTTCCATACTTCGGAATCTGTCTCGGCATGCAGATTGCAGTCATTGAATATGCGAGAAATGTTGCAGAAATCAAAGATGCACACTCCGGTGAGTTTGACGAGCTTTGCGCCCATAAGGTCATTGATTTCATGCCGGGACAAAGTGATGACATCGACAAAGGCGGTACGCTCCGGCTCGGAGCTTATCCGTGCCTGATCCGGCCCGGCACCACAATGGAACGCTGCTACGGCACAGCAACGATTTCCGAGCGTCATCGTCATCGCTACGAATTTAACAACGATTACCGCAACATCCTGACAGAGCACGGTCTGGTTCTTTCCGGTCTCTCGCCGGATGAAAAGCTTGTTGAGACGGTAGAGCTTTCCGAGCGCCCATTTTATGTCGGCGTACAATATCATCCGGAATTCAAATCCCGTCCAAACCGTCCGCATCCGCTGTTTTACGGATTTATCGAAGCAGCCCTCGGTCACTCAGAACAAACTCACTAAAACGGAGGAACAATTATGGTAAAAACAAATCTGCATTATACGGAACTTAAAAGCTCC
>CALZBV010000077.1 GCA_945622055.1 uncultured Clostridia bacterium | reverse complement strand
TAAAAAATAGGCACTACACTAATTCAAAATGTCCTTGACAAGGGGTACAGTTTATATCGCTTTACCTACATACGCTCGTTCATCTCCTTTTAAGTAATCATTGTATTCACTGATTCTTATTGAATTATTAATATTTCCTTTCGCTATTACTTCAGATAGTGAAGGAATAGCCATATTGTCTTCATACAAAGTGCTTGCGTAACGTCCTTCTTTAATTATCTGAGGAATGCTCTCTTCCCCATCTGAGATTCCATTGTCATTTGAATCGTACTTGGTTGGATCCATCCCCAATTCTTCTTCTTCTCCGTCAAGAAGCCCATCTCCATCAGTATCTGAATTAATCGGATCTGTTCCATAAATCATTTCTAAATAATCATTAATTCCGTCATCATCACTATCTGGCAAAAAAGAATTAATACTATTCATTTTTGAAATATCGTCATTAATAAGAATAATATCATACTTTTCCACTATCTCATTATCTTTAATTGCAACCAGTTCAATTCGATTTTCACCATAAAGCAAAGGAATATTTAAAACGCTCCAATTATCTTCCACATGGATATAATCTGCGTACACCTTTTTTCCATCTAAATCCGACAATGTATAATAGAACGTCTCAACAGATATCGTATTTAATGTTCCACACAGATTGTTAAAATCGCTGTTCAGATAATATTTGCCTTCCTTCTCAACCATCATTGATTTATCCACATCAATAATTTTTTCATCATTGACTTTATTCTCATACACGTATGTATGAAGAATCATATTATGAGGTGCAACATTTTGATTGTCTCTAACACCATTAATGCCAATGGTAATTGAATTGCCAGGAGCAATTTTCTGATTATATCCTTCATTGATTACATAAAAATGTCCCTGCTCATTTGAGTTAATCTGACCATTCCAAATTTCCTTGATTTCACCTTCAAAATCAAATTCCAGCGACCAGTCTTCAATATCTTCTTCAGAAGTATTATTAACCACTATCGCTCCACTAAATCCATTTCCCCAATCACTATATACAATAAATTCTGTATTGTATGAAGATTCAATAACTGTGATAAATTCATTAAGAATCTTAAAATTTTTCGGTTCAACTGTTTTATTTCCGCTTACAGTAAACCCAATTGAAACAACTTCTCCCGGATGAATATCCTGATTATATCCGCAATTTTTAAGACGATATATTCCATTTGTTTCAGAAACAATTTCTGCATTCCAAATGTTTGAGATTGTTTGTGACATTTCAAATTCAAGACACCAATCTTCAATTGTCGACGAAGAAACATTCTTGATACTAATATGAGCATTAAATGCACCTTCCCATGCACTATCAACCCCATACGAAATCACATAATCCATAGCAGTTGCGTTGCTTTCAGCTGCTTCCACCTTTCCAATTCCAAGCCACATATTGTTCGGAACAAACATAATCATTACAAGTAATATGCTTAAGCACCTTTTCAACATTTTTTTCATATTTCCCTCACAATTCATATTTTAAAAATTCATTGCTCTTAACCGTACAGCTATAATTCGATACAACTCCAGTAATCGACCACTTTGTTATTACGAATTCATAACCAAACTTACAATACTGCTATACAGTTGCAATTATAGATTGGACCCAATTAATCTCAGTAGCATTTAGCTTCTGCCAAATTGGTTCCATCTTGCTCTGTCGCTAGAAAAAAACGACAAAATTGCCTAAACACTCATATTCCATCTTTTGTATTTGTAGTATATTACCCATTCTCATTCATGGCTATATTCATTGTTACAAATACAATACTCAAATTAAATTACAAATACCAGTATTCCCCCCTTCTGTTTTGTTTTCAATAATTTGAAACTGTGCCACAATCACGCAATCTCTTGAGGCATATTATTCTTTATGGTTTCACAACCATAGCCAGACCCAATCATTCCACATTGCCGCTTGCTTATTTCGTATGCAAATTATGAATTAGCATATTACAAAGCATAATAGGCGTACCTATCAAATCACAGCATCATATTACAAGTACTTTCGTTTTCTCTAGTTATCTTCATTTTGTATAAGTGTTATGCAATTATTTCTAAGAACAAGCAATATCATTCTATCATACAATTGATCATATGTCATCTACTTTTTATCCTAACTCAATCCCTAATTATATAGGCAATTCTTCCCATTTTCAATAAAAGCTAATAAATCAACAGTTAGTGCCTTATCTCAATTCCCATCATCAACCATATAAACACTACTGATACTCACAGCATCTGTGAGGTTCTCTTGTTTCATCTTATGTTTTTCTTAATCCTCTGATTTTTTCTGTTTGATACCTTATCGAATGCATTCTCTGATCATTTCGTCCAATAACCAGAAAGATCAGTATCGCAAATTTGTTCTTAATCGCGCCAAGTATCCTGATTAGCGAGCACAAGAAGGTTCTTATTCTTCAATGTTCCCTCGCCCAATATATGTTGAATACTTCCTCAAAGTTAACTAATACTTTCCGCAGCTAGTGTATACTTCTGTTTCATGTATAGCATGTATGAAGGAGAAGGTTATTGGTGGTAAGTTTCCCTCATATCACACAATTGAAGCAAACAAATCAAATTCCAACCAATCAATTCTTGAACTCCTTGAAAAATTGTTTTTCGTTCATATTTTATCATTTAAAATCTCTCTGCTTCTTACCTGCACTTCACAGAAGCATTGAACGCACATCATGATTACTCTCATCTAGCTGCACAGAAGGTATCTTCATAAGCATCTCCTTACGGTACTGAAAACAGCCCGATTCCCGGGGGATATACCGTAAATATAATAAAAGCAGCGAGTTGAGCAATCAGGATAAGTTTTATAATTACGAAGCCTTTACGTCTGCAATTAAGCGCCGCCCTATATATAACCGCATAAGCCGCTATTACACTTACAACAAAGGTAAGTATATCAAGCCATGCCTTATGATACCCAAGTATTCCTGTATATATATAAAAAATCACCGGTATCAGCCATGTTCCTGCAAGAATTCCCGCAAAGGAAGCATATAAAAAGCAGGGATTCTCCCTTAAAAGTCGATTTCCTGCAACCAGTGCATACACAAGCATCGGGGAAAATACAAGCTTCATATGCTCCCATGTAGATTCATTGACCGGAAAAAACAAGCCTGCGATAAAATGATTCCCCGACCATTCATAAACAAAGTGAGATATCGTTCCGACAATTAGTGTAAATATTGCTCCTGCAATACAATAACTCTTTATTGAACGCATAAAAACTCCCCCGGTGCAAACTATACTTATAGTTTATGCACTCCGGGGGAGTCCTATCACCTTTCCGATTTGCGAGCTTTCTTTTATCGGTCAGAATCCCTCAGCTTCCAAACCTTCAACTCTTTATACGATTTTCTGCAGCAATGCCATGATCCGCTCCGAACAATCCGCTTTTCTTGTTTCTGCCTTTCGCCACGAATCCGAAAGAGGAAAGTACACCCCATCATTGGCTTTCGGTCCAAAATCCCACTGCCCGTTTTCGTCCTTATTGGCTTCCAGCCAGTCTACTACAAATCCAAGCTTCTCTTTTGCGCATTTATACCCTGCCAATAGTTCCATAGCAGCCAGATAATGACTTGCTTCCTTCGATGCAAACGCTTCCGGGGGCTGACAAAGAGGCTTGTTATAGATATAGTAGATACCATTATCCTTTGAAAGAACATAGTCGAACATACGGGATTCTGTCTCTTCCCCTAAAACACCCTGTAACAGGTTCATTTGGTAAAAGGTCGCAAAATCAAGGCTTTTCGGTCGATTCTGCTTCGGTGAAAACTCCGCAAAAAAAGCATCGATACAAGCTGTTTCATCATAAGTTCCACATGCAAAAGCAACATCGATTACATTTGCCCATTGTTTCGCAAAACCGGCAGCTATAGGATTATCCGGCTCAAAAATCTTAACCCAGGTGGAAAGCATCTGTTTCGTAAAAAGCTCCCAGTCAATCAGCTTTTCAGAATACTCATCAATTTTTCTTTCCCCGCGCAGGCAGGCAGTCATACAATCAACAGCCTTTTGAATCGGCTCATCCTCTATCGTAAAACCAAGCACTTTCAAACGACGCAATGCCTGCTCTGACGTCAGCGGGGCTTTTTTATTTGGTTGTGCCAGAGAATGAAAACACTGACCCCAAGTACCGTCTTCGTGTTGAAGTTCTATGATTTTACTGGCTGCCATACCTTTTCTGTAATCCATATAATACTCCTTTCATTAGTTACTTCATCAATTCTACCGCTTTCTTTTCCGCCTCCTTTGCTATGGAAAGAAGCTGTATGATTTGTTGCTTTCGGCCTCTCTAACGAATCAATTTTTAAGGCAACCGATTGGTATAACATATACTCCATCTTGACGGCGATATGCGTAATCACCTGTTCCTGTCAAAACCACAAGAAAAGACGGAGCATTCATCTTATCGGTATCAATTTTTGCTTCCATCGATTTCAGACTTTTTGCACCTTCCTCAATGAGGCTATCTCCACCGAGCTTAATCTCAATCAAACCATATTTACCGTTTCTCAAATGGATAACCGCATCACATTCCTGCCCGTCTTTGTCTCTGTAATGGTAAACTTCTCCGTTCAGGGCATCTGCAAAAACGCGCAGATCTCTGATACCAAGCGTTTCAAAAAGAAAACCGAATGTCTTCAAATCATTTATCAAATCATTCGGACCAATACCCAAAGCTGCTGCAGCAATAGATGGATCGACATAATACCTGGTATCGGACGAGCGAATCACAGTTTTGGACCGTATATTAGGATTCCATGCCGGCATATCTTCTACAACAAAAATTTTGCGAAGCGCATTAACATAAGAAGCTACGGTTTCCTCGTTCATCGGAGTTTCATCATTTGCCGCAATATCCTGTGCAAGTACTGTGTTTGGAAGCTCCGTCAATCTCCACTGTTCCGTCAAACAGATCCTTCAAACTGACTTCACCGGTAGAATCTCCTGATTCATATAAACTCATAGGTCTCATCGTCAGCCAAGTAAAACGTCCTGTGCCGGAATGTGTAATCTCCTTGGTATCTGCCGGAACAGCGGAACCAGTGAGAACAAATTGGCCAAGCTCACCACTTCCGCAAAGGTTTTCCGATGATTGTCGAAATATTTTTCCGATGATTGTCGAATGTTTTTCCCGTTAGTTGGCGACGGCTATCCTTTTACCCAAACTCATACATCGGAGAATAAAAAAAGAAAAGGACTTCCGAGATTACATCTTGAAAGTCCCAAAACCCTTGATTTAGAGTATTTTCAATTAGAACTTGCCTTCCTTAGCTGCTTCCTCGATGGAAACTGCTACTGCAACAGTCATACCAACCATCGGGTTGTTACCTGCACCGATTAAGCCCATCATTTCAACGTGAGCCGGTACGGAAGAGGAACCTGCGAACTGTGCATCGGAATGCATACGTCCGAGGGTATCGGTCATACCGTAGGAAGCCGGACCTGCTGCCATGTTATCCGGATGAAGGGTTCTTCCGGTACCGCCGCCGCTTGCTACGGAGAAGTACTTCTTGCCTGCTTCGATTCTTTCCTTCTTATAGGTACCTGCTACCGGATGCTGGAATCTGGTCGGGTTGGTGGAGTTACCTGTAATGGAAACGTCTACGTTCTCCTTCCACATGATTGCAACGCCTTCCGGAACGCTGTTTGCGCCGTAGCAGTTAACCTTTGCACGAAGTCCGTCGGAGTATGCCTTACGGGAAATCTCCTTCACCTCGTTGGTGTACGGATCATACTGGGTCTCAACAAAGGTGAAACCGTTGATACGGGAAATAATCTGTGCTGCATCCTTACCAAGACCGTTTAAGATAACACGGAGAGGCTTCTGACGAACCTTGTTAGCCTTCTCTGCAATACCGATAGCACCTTCTGCTGCTGCAAAGGACTCGTGACCTGCCAAGAAGCAGAAGCACTCAGTCTCTTCCTCAAGAAGCATCTTGCCGAGGTTACCGTGTCCAAGACCTACCTTACGGGTATCTGCAACGGAACCCGGGATACAGAATGCCTGTAAGCCCTCACCGATTGCTGCTGCAGCGTCTGCTGCCTTTCTGCAGCCCTTCTTGATTGCGATTGCTGCACCTACGATATATGCCCAGCATGCGTTCTCGAAGCAAATCGGCTGAATGCCCTTAATCTGATCATATACATTCAGACCGGCATCCTTTGTAATCTTCTCCGCTTCTTCGATAGAAGCGATTCCATAGCTGTTTAATACAGCGTTGATCTTGTCAATTCTTCTTTCATATGATTCAAACAAAGCCATGATATGTAATCCTCCTGATTTATTTTGATACGATTATTCCTTTCTCGGGTCAATAATCTTAACAGCATCCGCAACGCGGCCATACTGTCCCTTTGCCTTCTCGTAAGCGGTATTCGGATCGTCACCCTTCTTGATGAAATCCGTCATCTTTCCGAGGCTTACGAACTGATAACCGATAATCTGGTCATCTGCATCAAGAGCGATACCGGTTACATAACCTTCTGCCATCTCGAGGTAACGCGGTCCCTTCTTTAAAGTACCGTACATGGTACCAACCTGGGAACGGAGACCCTTACCGAGGTCCTCAAGACCTGCGCCGATCGGAAGACCATCCTCGGAGAATGCACTCTGGGTACGTCCGTAAACAATCTGTAAGAAGAGCTCTCTCATAGCAGTGTTGATAGCATCACATACAAGGTCGGTGTTCAGAGCTTCCATAACGGTTAAGCCTGGAAGAATCTCAGATGCCATAGCTGCGGAATGGGTCATACCGGAGCAACCGATGGTCTCAACGAGTGCTTCCTGAATAATACCATCCTTTACATTTAAGGTCAGCTTACATGCACCCTGCTGCGGTGCGCACCAGCCGATACCGTGTGTTAAACCGGAAATATCCTTTACTTCCTTTGCCTGTACCCACTTAGCTTCCTCCGGAATCGGGGCTGCGCCATGGTGTACGCCCTGTGCTACCGGGCACATCTTCTCTACTTCCTGTGAATAAATCATGCCATTAGACTCCTTTCAATCCTCTTGCAATATTAGCGGTGAATTGTTGAAAAGCGTTTGCAGAATGTTATAAGTTTAACAAACCGTTTCACACAAGTACACACCGCTCCGCTTCTATTCTCTCACAAAAACTTCATTTCGTCTACTGTTTTTTTGTCAAAAATACACTTTTTTTCCCGAAGTGCTTTTTCCGCCTTTCCAAAATCACCTTTCGTTTTTCCAATTCCACTTGAAACCACTGTTCTCCTGTGATAAACTGTTCTAAACAAAAATCATCTGATTTGTGCGACACCGGGTCAGCACGGGAATGGGGGACATATGAAAAAACAGGACTACTTGAAGTGGGATGAATACTTTATGGGAATCGCACTGCTTTCCGCTATGCGGAGTAAGGACCCGAACACCAGCGTCGGAGCCTGCATCGTAAGCCAGGAGAACAAGATTTTGTCGGTGGGCTATAACGGCATGCCAAACGGCTGCTCTGACGATGAATATCCGTGGGACCGTGAAGGCGCTGCATTAGATACGAAATACGTCTATGTCTGCCATGCAGAGCTGAACGCCATTTTAAATAATTCCGGCGTTAACCTGCGCGGTGCAAAGGTGTATACTACTCTGTTTCCATGCAATGAATGCACCAAGGCATTGATTCAGACCGGCATCTCCGAGGTAATCTACCTTTCAGATAAATATGCCATGACCGATTCCACCAGGGCCGCCAAGAGAATGTTTGCGTCTGCCGGAATTGCCTGCCGCCAGTACACTCCGATTAACCGTCTGGTTACCTTACCACTGTAGCCTACCACTATGGCTTACCGCTTTGGTTTCCTGACTATGCACCAAAAGCTTTATTTGCAAAGCTCTCGCACCCAAAAAGACAGGGGCAGCGATATATGACCGCTGCCCCGTTTTACAACTCATCCGTATTTACTTATCTTCTCTTCGCAAAATGCCCGGATAGTTCGGAAGCTCTCCGTCAACCGCAAAAATATCATCCTCAGGAAGCATCTTTTTTCCAAGGCAAATAATGCATTTGGTTTCCCCATATCCCTTACAAAACCCGCACACCTTTCCCGGCTTCTGTGGATTGACTTTTTTTCCAAAGCAAACGACACAAGAGGAAATCCCCCTTCCGTTGCAATGCGGACATACCTTCATCCTATCCCCCCTGACGCAGCCTCACATGCACTTATCGCTCAAAAATCTTAATTCACGGCTTTTACCGGAACTCAGACATTAATCTCTGCCTTAAGGCCAAGCACCTCTGCATTTGCATCCAGAATCGGCTGAACCACATCCCGTAGAAATTCCTCGGTCTGCTCCTTTGCACGTCCGGTATAGCGTTCCGGCTTCATCGATTCCTTTAACTCCTCTAAGGTCAGATTAAACGCAGGGTCTGCAGCAATCAGCTCCAGCAGATTGTTCTCAAGACCAAGCTCCTTTACATTCTTTCCGGCCTGCATGGACAACGTACGAATCTTTTCATGAAGCTCCTGACGGTCTCCGCCGGCCTTTACCGCATCCATCATGATATTTTCCGTTGCCATGAACGGAAGCTCAGACATCAGACGCTTCTCAATTACCTTCGGGTAAACCACAAGTCCGTCCGCAACATTTAAGTACAGGTCCAGAATACCGTCTACTGCGAGGAATGCTTCCGGAACGGAGAGACGCTTGTTTGCAGAGTCATCGAGCGTGCGCTCAAACCACTGGGTTGCACTGGTAATTGCCGGGTTGATAACATCAGCCATTACGTAACGGGCCAGCGAAGCAATACGCTCACTTCTCATCGGGTTACGCTTATATGCCATTGCAGAAGAACCAATCTGGGTCTTCTCGAACGGCTCCTCAACCTCCTTCAGATGCTGAAGAAGACGAATGTCATTGGAGAACTTATGAGCGCTTGCCGCAATCCCCGCGAGTACATTGACTACTCTGGTATCCATCTTTCTGGAATAGGTCTGTCCGGAAACCGGGAAACAGGAATCAAAGCCCATCTTCTTTGCAATACGGGTCTCCAGCTCCTTAATCTTTTCATGGTCGCCCTCAAAAAGCTCCAGAAAGCTTGCCTGGGTTCCGGTCGTTCCCTTAGAGCCAAGCAGACGCATGGATGCAATCATGTGATCCACATCCTCAAGGTCCAGTAAAAGCTCCATCATCCAAAGCGTCGCACGTTTTCCGACCGTTGTAGGCTGAGCCGGCTGGAAGTGCGTAAACGCAAGAGTCGGAAGTGCTTTATACTCTTCTGCAAACTTTGCAAGAGTGTTGATTACGTTTAACAGCTTCTTACGAACGAGCTTAAGGCCTTCGGTCATTACAATAATATCGGTATTATCTCCCACATAGCAGGAGGTTGCTCCAAGGTGAATGATACCTTTTGCATTCGGGCACTGAACACCATAAGCATAAACATGGGACATAACGTCGTGACGAACCAGCTTCTCACGTTCCTTCGCCACCTCATAATTAATATCTTCGGCGTGCTCCTTTAATTCTGCAATCTGCTCTGCCGTTACCGGAAGTCCAAGCTCGTGCTCTGCTTCGGCAAGAGCAATCCAAAGTTTTCTCCAGGTCTTA
>CALZBV010000076.1 GCA_945622055.1 uncultured Clostridia bacterium | reverse complement strand
TCCTCCGGATGCTGTGGGTGATCGTTTTTCACTGCATCTGAAAAATCATATACGGTCAGTGAAAGTATTACTTTCTTTGCATCTTCTTCTGTAAACACATAATCCATGTATATGTCCTGGTTTTTCTGTCGTGGTGATATCTGGTATCTTCCTGCATTAACAGCAACAAATACATCAGACAAGTACTGTTCAACATCGGATTTAGTAACGTTCAATAGATTTAACCTCCTGTAAAAAATATTATATGATAAACTTTTGATTTTATTCTATCATCATTATATTTCAATGATAGGTTTTTGTCAATATCCTATCATTAGTTTTTTACAAACTAAACAATACATTTTTTCAATTCAAATAAATGTGTTATAAAACAATAGTCACACCTATTTTTGTTACTTAATCCTATGTATATCCGCATCTCTTTCCTACAATAAAAAAGAAGGTATATTTCAACCTTCTCATTTATTAAAGATTACAAAAATAATTGAAAAGAGAGAGATTACCATTGCGCATATATCATAATGTACATTATAGATCATGAATTCCTTTTTCCTTTCGTAAATTCTGCGGGAATTTTCGGGTATAACCTACCTTTTCAGCCACTTGTGCCTTACCAAACAAAGAAATACTGTGCTACCGGTTTCCAGCTAAATGCAGTTACCACAATGAGCCTGACAAAGCAAGCGAAAACAAGCTGAAAGCCACTATTTGCCGGATTTTTCATCCATTAAGGCTTCGTTTTTTTGAATAGAAACAGTTTTCGTCGGAATTTCTCAGGAAAGTGAGATTATGATTTTCCTGCCGAAAGCCGATATAGTAGGTATATTATACAGAAAGGACTTCTGTAGCTTACAGAAATAATGATACTATGGGGCTTTTTAACAATATCTTCGGTACGTCGGTCACCTCGCAGACCACCCGTACCTCCACACCCAGACACAACAGTTCTTTGTCCGGGCCCGGAAAGGAAGCTTCCTTAAACAAGGGCGACATCTTAAAAGGCGAGGTTACTGACCTTCGAAGCAATGAGGTTACACTGCGGCTGAACGATGGAAGAACACTTCATGCAAAGCTTGCAACGGCAGCGGAGCTTGCCATCGGACAGGAAACAGAGTTTCTCGTACAGGATTCCGACGAATCCCTCATTGTGTTAAAGCTGCTTTCCGACTCTGATTCTTCTTTCACGGAATCCGCGATTGACAAGGCATTGGAAAGCTCCGGCATTCCAAAATCACAGCAGGCTGTGTCGATTGTCCGGGCTCTTCTCATTGCCGGTCTTCCGGCCAATAAGGACATGCTTCGAAAAATGATGCAGTATTCCGCTGCCAACCGGGACGTAGAATTATCCACCCTTACAACACTCCTGAAAAGTGAAATTCCGGTAACAAGGACGAATGCCTCCCAGCTTCAGGCTTACCGTAACTTCGAGCACCGTCTTTTATCGCAGGCGTCTACCCTGACCTCCTCCATCGGCTCGGCACTCCGGTTTGGTGAAGCCTCCCCGGAATTTGCCGTTTCCCTTTTAGCTTCCTTTTTTCCGGAGGAGGCGCCCACGCTGCCCGTAACCACCGCATCTTCGGATTCCTTTATTTATAAGCCGGACACGGACCGGCAGGCCGACTCGTTGGAGACAGAGATAATTTCCCGGGCTGCTTCGGATGCGGAGCCCACCGCCAATGCATTCCCTGCACAGACAAACCCGTCAGAGGTTTCCACTGCTTCTGCCGTTTTCCAAAAGGACTCCGGAATGCCTCTCACAAGTCTGCTGTCCGAACCCCAAAACAAAGCAATAAACCTTCTGTTAGAGGAATTATCCGCCGGCTTTCCGGAGGAACCTGCGTTTTCTGCACTGCAGTCCATGCCGGAACGGACCGCACAGCAGTTGTTTTCCGCCCTTGCCTCCTTCGGAGGCAAAAACCCTTCTGCGCTTGCTTCGTTGTTAAAGAAAGAACCGGTACTTACGGAGCTTTTGGACAAAACCCTGCTTTCCGGTTTTGTCCTGCAGCCGGAGGACCTGGAAAAAGAAGATGCCGTAAAAACGTTTTATGAGGAACTGAATCGTACACTCGCAAAAATGACAGAGCTATGTAAGGAGTCTCCATCCTCTCCCGCCCTGAAAACCGCAACCGATACCGCGGGGAAAATGCAGGACAACCTTAGCTTTATGAACTCTCTGAACCAGCTTTTCCCTTATATCCAGCTCCCACTCAAAATGACCGAACAGCTGACCCATGGGGAGCTCTATGTCTATACGAAGAAAAAAGATTTGTCCGCACAGAATAAGGAAGTAAGCATTCTTTTACATCTTGATATGGATTCTCTCGGTCCGACCGACATCCATGTGTCCCTGCTCCGTCAGGCTGTAAACGCACAATTTTATCTTCCGGATGAGGAATCTGCTTCGGCTGTATCCGGACAGCTTTCAGAGCTTACGACTGCTCTTTCCCAAAAAGGCTTTCTCCTGACCGCCGGAGTTTCTGTGCGAACAAAAGAAGCTGAACGAATCACAGACCTTCTAACAGGTGGAGAGAACGTTCCGATGAAACGGTTCCGCTTTGATATCCGGGCTTAACAGCAAAATCATCCGGAGGAAACGTTTTCTTTTCTATTCCTCCGAAAGTACCGCAGCAAGTATTTCGGCGAACGGCTTCATGGAAGCCATTGCCTCGGCTGTGGTATTTTTCTGTGTTCCAAGCTCCACCAGCAGATACCGCTCCTTTAGATGCATGTTATAACGGTAGCTTTTTAAATAGATCCGGTGCATCAGCCCCGGAAAAAGTTCATTTCCGGTTACCTGTGTCTGCAGACTGAAGGCAAGATTTCCGGTAAGATTCTGATTGGAATAATACGAAATCGGTCCGTCCTTTGTCCGGCAGAGCCCGTTAAACAGCATAATTTTAGCCATACCCTTTCCATTGATGGTTGCCCTTCTTGCCTCCCCGCTGTCCCGATGCAAATCAATGACTACCTCAATCCCCGGATTTTCCTCTAAAACCTTCCGGATGACCGGAAGTGTATTATTGTACGCATTGTCCCGGTCGTCCCTTCCATCCGGCTTCCGGTCAAACACCTCTGTCACATGAATCACCTGAAACCCATAGTCTTCCCGCAGGTACTTTGCCAGAAGCTCGCCCGCTCCTATGACCGTATCCTCCGTTTTTCCGGGACGGCTGTCTGAGAAGGCTTCGGAGCCATGCGTATGATAAATCAGTATCTGTGGCTGATTCTTCTTTTTTATGGACACGTTTTTACTTGCCAATCGTTCAATTGGGAAATCTGCTTCTACTGCTTTTGTTGACGCGTCTACTACATAATAATTCGAAATAAAATCCTGAAACCGCACCGTTTTCAGACTGCCAAACCGTTCAAGCAGTACTTCCTTTACGTCAATCTTCTGTGGTTTTGCATTATTTTGCTCTGCCGGCGGAGCAGTCTCCTGCTTTTCCTCCTGTTTCGTTTCTTCCTTCTTCGTTTCCTCCTGCTTTGTTTCCTCCTGAAACTTTGGAAGCTTCCCAACTTGTCTGCTGACCGCAAGCACGGTCTCCTCTTCCTTTTGATACTCTACCAAAAGGATTTCGTTATCAAAGCTTTCGTTTACGGACTGCTCCTCTGACTCCGTTTTTGTACGGATTCTGCGCTCTTTGACGGATTTATCCAAAAAAGCCGTCTGTAACATCCCCACTGCAGCGTCCAGTTCCTGAACATACAGACATTCATAACACTTTACATTCAGCCATACCGCACAAAAAATCAGGATTGCAATGGCTCCCCGTCGTTTTTCCCGTTGTAAAAACTGTTTTCCGCCACGCATTTTTCTCGTCTGATACCGATATACGCGTCCCTTGGCAACCACTCTTTGAAGCCTTCTTTTTCTCCTCATCCTTGTCCCCCAAAACCACTGTATGACTTAAACAAGCTCCTTGCAAAAACACATATTGATTGCATCCGCAATCGTATCCCCCGCCTGATGCACCAGCTCATCAATTCCCTTAGGCGTGACAAAAAGGGCTTTCTGCTCCCCGTTTCCGGTTTCATCACAAAAACGGTTCCACTCCTCCTCTGAAACACCTGTCTTTTTCAGGAACTGACCTATCCTCTCCTGTACAATCGTCGCCGCATCCACCACAGTAGGAACTCCGACCGCAATGACCGGAACTCCTAACGTTGCCCGGTTTAACGCCTGCCGGTTGTTTCCGATTCCCGCTCCCGGATATATTCCGGTGTCCGTAAGCTGTACCGTTGTCCCCAGACGCCCGGTGCTTCGTGCTGCCAGCGCATCAATTGCAATAACCAGATCCGGTT
Source organism: uncultured Clostridia bacterium (assembly GCA_945622055.1). Taxonomy (GTDB): domain Bacteria; phylum Bacillota; class Clostridia; order Lachnospirales; family Lachnospiraceae; genus SIG307. The sequence continues at coordinate 5,367 of CALZBV010000076.1, read as the reverse complement.
TCAGCTCGTTTACAATACCTTTTACCATCTCTCCGCTTTCCATGCCTGTCTGTGCGAGCACTCCTGCCGCCACGGCAAAGAAGGAGGTCAGATGATATTTTTCCCGAAAAGAAGCACCAAGCTCCAAAATCAGATGTCTCGTAACAACGAGTCCATCAATCGTCAAAGGTCCCAACGCATCCGGTGTTGCCTCCCGATTTCCAAGTCCCACCACCAAAATGCTTTTCCCCTCTGTTTTCCCTGTCAGTAAAAGCAGCTTCTCCGCAAGAATCTCCGCCACATACCTTCTCCTCTTTTCGTCCGCGCCGGACAGTCCGGGTGCTTCTACCGTAATATACGTTCCAATTTGCTTTCCCATTACCTTCGCGGCCTCTTCATCGGAAATCACTACCGTTGAAACATGCACATTTTTATGTTTATGAAATTCCTCCCTGCAGGACATGCCATTTTGACATTCAGCTCCTGCCTGTAAGCCTTCCTTTAATTCCACCGCCAGATCGGTTCGTCCGCCTGTCTGCATACCTCCACTCCCTTCATTTTATGAGTTCAGTCACAAAAAATTCTCTGAAATTATTTTTCCCGAAAAACACAAAATTATGTATTGACAAACTCCATCGAATCGACTAATATATAGAGGTATGCTTCGTATGAAACGTCCGTGTCCGGATTCTTCGAAGCAAGATCATGCTTGAGAAACCAACTAACCCAACGGTTTCTTTCATTTCACTGACATAGGAGGTGTAAACACATGGCAAACATTAAATCCGCAAAGAAGAGAATTTTAGTTATCGAGACCAAGACTCTGAGAAACAAGATGATCAAGTCCAAGGTTAAGACTTTAGTAAAGAAGGTAGAGGTTGCTGTTGCTGAAAACGATAAGGCTACCGCAGCTGCTGCTCTTGCTGAGGCTGTTGTCGCTATCGACAAGGCTGCTGCTAAGGGTGTATACCATAAGAATACGGCTGCAAGAAAGATTTCCCGCATTACCAAGGCCGTAAATAAAATCGCTTAATGCATTGAACTGAAAGGGCCGCGTAGATGCGCGGTCCTTTTTCTTTTTTATCAATCTGACACCCACAAACCCGGCTCGTTAAGGAGGCAGTCCATGAAAATTACATCCGTAAAAGGAACCAACGATTATTTACCAAAGGAGGCCCTGCTCCGGGACTATTTGCAGGGCAAGATTCTTGAAACCTACCGTTCTTGCGGTTTTGAACGTATTTCTACCCCGATTCTCGAAGAGATTGAGAATCTGGATAAAAGTGAGGGTGGTGAAAACCTCGGACTTATCTTCAAAATCATGAAGCGGGGGGACAAGCTGGAAAAGGCTCTGGCATCCGGAAATCCAAAGGAAATTGCAGACCTCGGTCTTCGCTATGACCTTACGCTTCCGCTTTCCCGCTACTATGCGGGACACCGTGCTGAGCTCCCGAATCCGTTTAAGTGCATCCAGATGGACTGTGTCTTCCGTGCTGAGCGTCCGCAGAAAGGCCGTCTGCGTCAGTTTATGCAGTGCGACATCGATATTCTCGGGTCTGACTCCGTAAACTGCGAAATTGAACTGATTGATACTACCGCAAAGGCACTGTTAAATGTCGGCATCCGTAATTTTAAGATAAAGCTCAACGACCGCCGCATTCTTAAGAACCTGATTTATGCTGCAGGCTTTACTGCTGAGGATGCAGACAGTGTCTGCATCGCATTTGATAAAATGGATAAAATCGGTGGCGAAGGCGTTGCCGCAGAGCTCCTTGAAAAAGGCTTTGACGAAGCTACCGTCCGTAAATTCATTGACCTGATGAGTATCAGCCCGTTTACGTTAGACGAAGCAGAAAAATACTGTGAGGACAAGACTCCTGTAGAGAATCTCCGCTACATCATCGATACCGTTTCGAAGCTTTCCGGTAACTCCTACTCCATCGTATACGATCGTTCTCTGGTTCGTGGCCAGGGCTACTACACCGGTACGATTTTTGAAATCGAATCTCTGGATTTCGGAAGCTCCATTGCGGGTGGCGGACGTTACGACAACATGGTTGGTAAATTCTTAAATGAATCGGTTCCGGCGGTCGGCTTCTCCATCGGCTTTGAGCGTATCGCAAGCATTCTGACCGATGCAGGCTTTCAGATTCCGGAAGCAAAGAAAAAGATTGCTGTTATTTATGATGCTGCCGACATTCTCCCGGCACTTAAGAAAGCAGATGAATTCCGTAGTGCCAATTACGAGGTTGTTCTTTGCGAACGTCCGAAGAAGCTCGGAAAGCTGTTTGGAAAACTGGAGGAGCAGGGGCTTTACGGCTGCTTTATCTTAAACGAGTCCGAAGACATCAAGGTATTCGGGGCATAAGGCTAATCCGTTTTTAGGTGCCGGTTTCCCGTGCATTGCGACAAAACCGCTGTGGCAGGCTTTCCCACAGCGGTTTTTCTTGTTTTTTTTCCTTGTCTATAGTATGATAGAGGTAAATAAATCTGCAATATTGCAGAAAGGACGTGTCTCATGTTACAGGTTTCCCATCTTTCATTTTCCTACCATTCAAATCATGTACTTCGTGATGTCTCCTTTACCGCAGACGAAGGAGACTTTATTGGTATTATCGGAAAAAACGGCTGTGGTAAGTCTACCCTGCTCTCAATTCTGGCCGGTGTCAGAAAAGCGGCCTCCGGAACCGTGACCTATGGTGACGTTCCTCTCTTCTCTTCCAAAAAAAGAGCAGCTGAGCTGATTGGCTATGTTCCACAGCTAAACCCGTTACTTCCTGAGCTCTCGGTAAAAGACAACCTGAAGCTATGGCTTCGTTCTTCAACTGTGGCTCCGGCTGAACGTGAGCAGCTTTTTGAGCAGATGCAGCTTACCGGTTTTTATAAAACACCGGTTGCCAAGCTTTCCGAGGGTATGAAAAAACGTGTGAGCATTGCTTCTGTCCTGCAGAACAACCCAAAGCTGCTGATTATGGATGAATCCTCTGCTGCGCTGGATCTTTCCTGTAAAGACATTATCCACCGCCAGCTGAAAGCTTTTACCTCAAACGGAGGTATCATTTTGTTTACAACCCATGAGGAAGCGGAATTTAAGCTGTGCAGTGCCCTCTATATATTAAAGGACGGTGCCCTGCTTCCTGCGGAGAAAGACTCAGACAAAGAAGCCCTCATTGCTCAGTTCTAATTCGAAAGGAGAATGCTGATGAACCTTTTTCACTTACCTAAAATCAGAAAAACGCATCAAATTTCCTTTCTTTTTCTCCTTTGTGCACTGCTCTTTTCGGGCTGTAACTCCAAAAGTCCAAGAGAAGTGATTGAAGAAGCGGTCCGGGCTACCTTTCAGACATCACAGCCGTTTGAAGAGGAACTGGGGCTTTCAAAACTGCGTTCCGCGCTTTCCTCCGGAGCATATGGTACGGAGCTTGCCATGACCTTACAACGTTTGGAGCTTCCTGCTTCTTCCTTTGACTCCGGCAAGCTGGAGGGGCTCGGGTTTTCCACGGCTTCTATCCTTTCACCGGACGAAAAAAAATGGATTGCTGACCTTAATGTCAATTATGCAAATACGCTTTCCATGAATTCCTTTGTTTCATTAGAACAGAGTAAGCTTTCCGTCTGCATTCCAAGACTTTTGGATAACTCCTTTTTTATTGATTTATCTACCCTGGGTGCCGACCTTAGCGGAAACAGCCTTGCTGCAGAGGCATTGTCCGACTACATTTCCTTACCGGAAAATTTTTCTGTCGACCCATGGACATTGAGCGCCCCGCTCCAAAGCCTGAAACAGAAATTTTCTTCCGAAGCTGATGCAGGCATAAATGCAAAGCTCTGCACTTACAAAAATACCCTGTGCGAACAGATGGTTTATCAGAAGTTAAAACGAAACGACCCACGGCTTCCAAAAGAGTCCACTGCCAGACACTATTACAGCATCACAATTCCGGCCACGGCTCTCAGGGATTTTCTTTCAGATTTACTTAACCTGGGCTATGAAGACCTTTTACCGGATTTCATTGCGGCCTGGAATGAATCCGTCACCGCATTGGGTGGTACCGGTCTGATTTCAGAAGCGGAATTTGCTGACCGGACACAAATTACGGAATTTCTTTCCATGCTTCCGGATTTCTTCGATGACCCGGTTCTTTTGGTCGGAATAGACAAAAAGGGAATCATCTCACACGTCGGACTGAAGCTGAATGTGTTAGAGCATCCGTTCCTTTTCGACCTAAAGGTAAAAAATTCCGGAAACGGTCAAAAACGGCTTCGCCTTACCTACTCTGACGACTTTCATCATTCTGTCAGCTGTGACCTTACGATTACTGCAACCACACAGCTTTCCGAATATGAGCTTCAGCTGGATTATGCCGATTCGGAGAATGCCTGCTCCGCTCTGGTTCAGTTTGAGCTGGACCGAACCACAAAGGAATTCGCCTTTCTCGGGAATGTTACTGAAGGCGCAACGGTGCTTTTCTCGGTTTCTGCGGAGGGACTCCTTTCGGACATCCAAAAGGGCGACCATTTTACTGCGGTTTTCCATTATTTTGATGTAGATTTGCCGGAGCTGTTCTCTGTTTCTGTTTCCGGTTCCGTTGGTATTTTTGCTACTCCGAAAGCAATCGTCTTTCCGTCAGGAAAAAATTACCGCGTTTTTGGACTTACCAGGCTTGACCTGCTCTTTCTGGGTACAAATCTGAGTGCAAATATAAAAAAGGACCCCGTTCTTTCTCAGCTTTTAGAATTACTGCAATAAGTCTTTCCTCTGTTTTCTGCCGGACTCAGGGGATATTCATAATTCGGTTTCTGAGTGGGGTCCGGTACGCTTGCGTGCCGGTTCCTTGTGCCAAATGCTATGTTTGAAAGGAGAATCTTATGGCACTGCTGTTTATTTTACAACTGAAACGGGCAATCAAAGCAGTTCCGAAGCTGATTCTCGGAGCTCTCCTTCCTCTTTTGCTGTCCGCCCTGGCGATTTTATATGTGCGGCATATGTCCTCCGGGGAGCAACAGCAGACACTCGTTTCACCCATAGCTTTGGTGAATTATGACGAAAAAGCAGACCTTGATTTTATGCTTCCCTTTTTTTCCGAAATTGATGCTACAACCGGCTTCCGGTTTGTTGAGATGGAGGAAGCTGCAGCCATGACTGCACTTTCTTCCGGTACTGTCTGTGCGGTTCTTATATTTCCGGAAAATATGCTTTCCGGGATTTTGAATGCAACCAATACTCCTGCCCGACTTTATCTTCCGGAAAACAGCGCGATTGCCTCTCTTTTGATCGGAAAATTTGCACAGGCCGGTTCACAGACCCTTTCCGTAGCACAATCCTGTATTTATACCGCTTCGGATCTTTATTACGATTATGGTCTGGACGAACACTGTGATGAGATT
>CALZBV010000075.1 GCA_945622055.1 uncultured Clostridia bacterium | reverse complement strand
GCCCGTCAGGTAATCGCAGACGGTCCGTCCACGATCCAGGGTGAGCTTGCACTTGGTAAGAACCCGCTGATCGGTTTCATGACCTGGGAAGGTTACAACTACGAGGACGCAGTACTTCTTTCCGAGCGTCTCGTTCAGGAGGATGTTTACACCTCACTTCATATCGAAGAATATGAGATTGAGGCCCGTGATACAAAGCTTGGTGCCGAGGAGATTACCCGTGATGTTCCGGGTGTCGGCGATGAGGCACTGAAGGACCTCGATGAGCGTGGTATTATCCGCGTCGGTGCCGAGGTTCGTGCGACCGATATCTTAGTCGGAAAGGTTACGCCGAAGGGCGAGACCGAGCTCACCGCAGAGGAGAAGCTCCTTCGTGCAATCTTCGGTGAGAAGGCAAGAGAAGTAAGAGATACCTCTCTGCGTGTTCCACACGGTGAGTATGGTGTTATCGTAGATGCAAAGGTGTTTACAAGAGAGAACGGAGATGAGCTTCCGCCGGGAGTAAATCAGACCGTCCGCGTTTACATTGCGCAGAAGAGAAAGATTCAGGTCGGCGATAAGATGGCCGGTCGTCATGGTAACAAGGGTGTTGTTTCCCGTGTACTTCCGGTAGAGGATATGCCATTCCTTCCGAACGGTCGTCCGCTGGATATCGTGCTCAATCCGCTCGGCGTACCGTCCCGAATGAACATCGGACAGGTACTTGAGATTCACCTTTCTCTTGCAGCAAAGGTACTTGGCTTTAACGTTGCAACGCCGGTATTCGACGGTGCAAACGAGAATGATATCATGGATACCCTTGAGATTGCAAATGACTATGCAAATTCCTCTTGGGAAGAGTTCCAGGAAAAATACAAGGATGTTCTGCTTCCGGAGGTTATGGAGTATCTCGGAAACAATCTTGATTACAGAGAGCAGTGGAAGGGTGTTCCGATTAACCGCGACGGTAAGGTAAGACTTCGTGACGGACGTACCGGTGAGTATTTTGACGGTGCGGTTACGATTGGTTTCATGCACTACTTAAAGCTTCATCATCTCGTTGATGATAAGATTCATGCACGTGCAACCGGTCCTTACTCCCTCGTTACACAGCAGCCGCTCGGTGGTAAAGCACAGTTTGGCGGACAGCGTTTCGGTGAGATGGAGGTTTGGGCACTTGAGGCATATGGTGCAGCCTACATCTTACAGGAGATTCTTACTGTGAAGTCCGATGATGTTACCGGACGTGGTAAGACCTATGAAGCCATTATCAAGGGTGAAAATATCCCTGAGCCGGGCATTCCGGAATCCTTTAAGGTATTATTGAAGGAGTTACAGTCTCTTGCACTTGACGTTACCGTATTAGACGAGAACGGCGAAGAGGTTGTAATGACTGAGGATATCGATTATGGCGATACCGACATGGCTCCGCTTATGGAAGGAGAAAATAACTTCCGTTACGATGAGGGATATGATGACGTTTCCGGTTTCCGTCAGATTGAGTCGGATGAGAACGGTGAGTTTGATTTTGATGTAGATTTGGACGAATCAGATGAGTTTGCAGAAGCAGATGATCTGGATGATTCGGATTTTGATGAATAAGGAAGGGAGCACTGAAAAATGCCGATGGATACAATGTATGACAGCATAAAGGATATTACCTATGATGCGATTAAGATAGGCTTAGCTTCCCCGGAAAAAATCAGGGAGTGGTCTCGTGGCGAAGTAAAGAAGCCTGAGACAATCAACTACAGAACATTGAAGCCGGAAAAAGACGGTCTTTTCTGTGAAAAAATCTTTGGACCGAGCAAGGACTGGGAATGTCACTGTGGTAAGTACAAGAAGATTCGTCATAAGGGCGTTGTCTGCGACCGTTGTGGCGTTGAGGTAACAAAATCCAGTGTACGCCGTGAGCGTATGGGACACATCGAGCTTGCAGCTCCGGTGTCCCACATCTGGTACTTCAAGGGAATTCCGAGCAGAATGGGTATGATTCTTGATATTTCTCCGAAGACGCTGGAGAAGATTCTGTATTTCGGTTCCTATATCGTTTTGGATCCGGGCACCACGAACTTACAGAAGAAGCAGGTTCTGTCGGAGAAGGAATATCGCGATGCCTGCGAGAGTTTCGGCAGTGGTGCATTCCGTGTCGGGATGGGTGCTGAGGCAATCAAGGAGCTTTTGGAGGAAATCGACCTTGAGGCTGATTCCGTTGAGTTAAAGAAGGAGCTTCGTGAGGCTACCGGTCAGAAGCGAGCCAAGATTATTAAGCGCTTAGAGGTAGTTGAGGCGTTCCGCGAATCCGGAAATAAGCCGGAGTGGATGATTTTGACTGTAATCCCGGTAATTCCGCCGGATCTTCGTCCGATGGTTCAGCTCGACGGTGGTCGTTTCGCTACTTCCGATATGAATGATCTGTACCGCAGAATCATCAATCGTAACAACCGTCTGAGAAGACTGCAGGACCTTTCCGCTCCGGACATTATTGTTCGTAACGAAAAGAGAATGCTTCAGGAGGCAGTAGATGCCCTCATTGATAACGGTCGCCGCGGCAGAGCGGTAACCGGACCGGGTAACCGTGCACTGAAGTCTCTGTCCGATATGTTAAAGGGTAAGCAGGGACGTTTCCGTCAGAACCTGCTCGGTAAGCGAGTTGACTATTCCGGACGTTCCGTAATCGTCGTAGGTCCTGAGTTATAGCTTTACCAGTGCGGTGTTCCGAAGGAAATGGCAATCGAGCTGTTCAAGCCTTTCGTTATGAAGGAGCTTGTTTCCAGAGGAATTTCCCATAATATTAAGTCTGCAAAGACGATGGTAGAGTCCTTAGAGCGCGAGGTATGGGATGTACTTGAGGATGTTATTCGTGAGCATCCGGTTATGTTAAACCGTGCACCTACGCTTCACAGACTCGGTATTCAGGCGTTTGAGCCGATTCTTGTAGAAGGTAAGGCAATTAAGCTTCACCCGCTCGTATGTACCGCGTTCAACGCAGACTTCGACGGTGACCAGATGGCAGTGCATCTTCCGCTTTCCGTGGAAGCCCAGGCAGAGTGCCGTTTCCTTCTCCTTTCTCCGAACAACCTGTTAAAGCCGTCCGATGGTGGTCCGGTAGCCGTTCCGTCTCAGGATATGGTGCTTGGTATTTACTACCTGACGCTGCATAAGCCGGGTGACATGGGTGAGGGAAAGATTTTCAAAAGTGTAAACGAGGCAATTCTTGCTTACGAGAATGGTGAGATTACCCTTCATGCGATGATAAAGGTTCGCAGAAACGGAGTCAATGCAGAGGGCATTTCCGAGAACAGAGTCATTGAGTCTACGCTCGGACGTTTCATCTTCAACGAGATTATTCCGCAGGATTTAGGTTTTGTAGACCGTAGCCTTCCGGAGAACTTCTTAAAGCCGGAGATTGATTTCCTTGTTGGTAAGAAGCAGTTAAAGCCGATTCTTGAGAAGTGTATCAATGTTCACGGTGCAACGAAGACCGCTGAGACTCTGGATGCAATCAAGTCTCTCGGTTATAAGTATTCCACCAGAGCTGCCATGACGGTTTCTATTTCCGACATGACCGTACCGCCGCAGAAGAAGCAGATTATTGCTGACGCTGAAGCAACGATTGAAAAGATTGCAAAGAACTTCCGCAGAGGTCTTCTTTCTGAGGAAGAGCGTTATAAAGAGGTTATCGATACATGGAAGCGTGCCGATGACCAGATTACGAAGGAGCTTCTTGACGGACTTGATCCGTACAACAACATTTCCATGATGGCTAAGTCCGGTGCACGAGGCTCTGATAAGCAGATTAAGCAGCTTGCAGGTATGCGTGGTCTTATGGCAGATACCTCCGGTCGTACCATCGAGCTTCCGATTAAGTCGAACTTCCGTGAAGGTCTTGACGTACTCGAGTACTTCATTTCCGCACACGGTGCAAGAAAGGGTCTTTCCGATACCGCACTCCGTACCGCAGACTCCGGTTACCTTACCCGTCGTCTGGTTGACGTATCTCAGGATTTGATTATCCGTGAGGTTGACTGTTCTGAGGGTGCCGAGGAAATTCCGGGAATGTGGATTAAGGCATTTTCCGATGGTAAGGAAGTAATCGAAAGCCTGGAGGAGCGTATTACGGGACGTTACTCCTGTGAGACGATTTACGACGATAACGGTGAGATGATCGTAAAGAGAAATCATATGATTACTCCGAAGCGTGCAGCCCGCATTGTTAAGACGAAGAAGATTGTGGAAGCAGGTATGAACGCGACCGTAAAGATTCGTAACGTATTGCAGTGCCGGTCCCACATTGGTGTCTGTGCTAAGTGTTACGGCGCAAACATGGCAACCGGTGAGGCTGTACAGGTAGGTGAGGCAGTTGGTATTATCGCTGCTCAGTCCATTGGTGAGCCGGGTACCCAGTTAACCATGAGAACCTTCCACACCGGTGGTGTAGCAGGTGATGATATTACACAGGGTCTTCCGCGTGTCGAAGAGCTTTTTGAGGCAAGAAAGCCGAAGGGACTTGCGATTATCGCAGAGTTCGGCGGAGATGTTAAGGTAAATGATACAAAGAAGAAGCGTGAGGTTGAGATAACGAATCCGGAGACCGGTGAGAAGAAGGCGTACCTGATTCCTTACGGTTCCAGAATTAAGGTTCTTGACGGACAGAAGCTTGAGGCCGGTGATGAGCTGACCGAGGGTAGCGTAAATCCGCACGATATCTTAAAGATTAAGGGTGTTCGTGCCGTTCAGGACTACATGCTTCAGGAAGTACAGCGCGTATACCGCTTACAGGGTGTAGAAATCAACGATAAGCACGTTGAAGTAATTGTCCGCCAGATGCTAAAGAAGATTCGTATTGAGACGAACGGAGATACCGAGTTCCTTCCGGGTACCATGGTTGATATCCTCGATTTCGAGGACGAGAATGCAAGAGTGATTGCAAACGGTGGTGAGCCGGCAGAAGGAAAACAGGTAATGCTTGGTATTACGAAGGCTTCCCTTGCGACCAACTCCTTCTTATCCGCAGCGTCCTTCCAGGAGACGACCAAGGTACTTACCGAGGCTGCAATCCATGGAAAGGTTGACCAGCTGATTGGCCTTAAGGAGAACGTTATCCTTGGTAAGCTGATTCCGGCAGGTACCGGTATGAAGCGTTATCGTAGCGTAAAGCTTGACAGTGATATTGCACAGGAGTACGATAGCATTGAGTTCGATACCGAAGAAGATTATGCAGATGAGGAAATCAGCCTGGATGAGGATTTCGACGATGAGGCTTCGGAGGATATCTCCGATGAGACCGAAGAGTAATCCTTTGGGTACGGATTTTATTGGAACTGTTGGGGCGTTCCTTAAGAACGTCCCAATCATAATAAGTGTGAAAACACAAAAGGAGGACACATTATGTTAGTATCAGCAAAAGAAATGCTTCAGAAGGCAAAGGCCGGCAAGTATGCAGTTGGTCAGTTCAACATCAACAACCTTGAGTGGACGAAGGCAATTCTTTTGACCGCTCAGGAGATGAACTCTCCGGTTATCCTTGGCGTGTCTGAGGGTGCAGGAAAGTATATGACCGGTTACAAGACGGTTGTTGGTATGGTAAATGGTATGCTTGAAGAGCTTAAGATTACCGTTCCGGTAGCGCTTCACTTAGACCACGGCTCCTATGAAGGCTGCTATAAGTGCATCGAGGCCGGTTTCTCTTCCATTATGTTCGATGGTTCCCACTATCCGATTGAAGAGAACATTGCTAAGACCACGGAGCTTGTAAAGGTTTGTGCGGAGAAGGGACTTTCCCTTGAGGCAGAGGTTGGTTCCATCGGTGGTGAAGAGGATGGCGTTGTTGGTATGGGTGAGTGTGCAGATCCGAACGAGTGCAAGGCAATCGCAGATCTTGGCGTAACCATGCTTGCTGCAGGTATCGGTAACATTCACGGTAAGTACCCGGCAAACTGGAAGGGACTCAGCTTTGAGACGCTTGCAGCTGTTCAGGAGAAGACCGGTGAGATGCCGCTCGTTCTTCACGGTGGTACCGGTATTCCGGAGGATATGATTAAGAAGGCGATTTCTCTTGGCGTTGCTAAGATTAACGTAAATACCGAGTGTCAGCTTTCCTTTGCAGAAGCTACACGTAAGTATATTGAGGCAGGTAAGGACTTAGAGGGGAAGGGATTTGACCCGAGAAAGCTTCTTAACCCGGGCTTCGAGGCTATCAAGGCTACCGTTAAGGAAAAGATGGAACTGTTCGGTTCTGTAAACAAGGCTTGAGACTTTGTCGCAAGGCAGGGGACCGGAGCGAAGCTCCGGCTGTAAAGCAAACAGAACTTATGAGGGCTGCTGTGGCAGCCCTTTTTGTGTAATAGGAACTTCCTCAAATTTCCTATTACACAAAATTTGTTCATTTATGGGAAACCCTAACAATGTCGCAGGCGACGGCGCTCGGCGCGAGAGTCTGCAGGCGGACGCATAGTTCCATAGTGATAACCTGTGAACGAAGGCAGGTCAATGGCTATCGCATATTGAAAGCAAGTATCACAACACCAAGCGTAGTCAGAACAATGCCTACCGCCCTGTTGAGTGTTTCCGGTTTTGCCTTGTTGGCAAATACCGCAGCAATCCTTGCCCAGACAAAGGTAAATACAATGCACAGCCCCATAATGAGAAGGTCCGGTTTATCTCCGAAGGTAAAATGGGAGATGGCGCCGGTAAATGCAGTGAATGTCATAATAAACACACTGGTTCCGACCGCTGTTTTCAACTCATAGTGGAGCACTCCGGTCAAAATGAGCAGCATCATCATACCGCCACCGGCCCCAACAAAACCACAGATGAAGCCGACCAGGGCTCCACAGACAAGAGAACCTATGAGCTGTTTCTTTTTACTGACCGCTTCCATCTGATCTTTGGAGGTCATGACCGGTTTCAGAATAAATTTGATACCGAGCAGAAGTGTCATAACAGTGCTGAAGCTTCCCATTGTTTTGGCAGGAACAACACTGGAAACAAAACTCCCTACAATGGTAAAGACCAGTACCATGAGCATCATCAGAAGTCCATGCTTTACATCAAGGTTTTTATTCTTCCGGTAGGTATAGGCAGATACGGCACTTGCCAGAACGTCCGATGCAAGGGCAATGCCGACTGCTGTATAAGGGGTTATGTCCAGAAACGTAATCAGCATGGGGCTGATGACAGCGGCGGCACTCATTCCGGCAAAGCCGGTACCAAGCCCGGCACCCATGCCTGCAAAAAAAGTTACAAGGATTGTCACTAAGAAATACATTATATACCTTCTTCCCTGAATAGTTATCTGTTCCCATGAACAGGGTTTGTAAGACCCAATGCCTTTTTATAAGTGTGCCTGCAGGGAACCTTACTTTGGCTTTAGGATGATTGTATCATAATGACAGGAAAAATAATAGTCAGTATAACATAGAACACAGCATATTTTTTGTGTGAATTACAAGGTATCATAAGTCCATTTATTGGGACACATGGATGTTGTATAATTTGACCATGGAGATGAGGATGAGTATGATAGGGGATTATAGGATTTGGCTTATTGACAATTATGTGAAATGGAAGGCGAAAGGAGAGAATACATATATGAAGCTAAAGGACACCTACATTACCCACGATAGTGACGGAGAACAGATTTCATGTTTGCTATGTTTTATTCTGGTGCAAGCCATACCGGATTAGAATACTGATGAAAAAAATATGGATAAAGTGTTCTTATACAAAGTAATAAATAAAATAGGTTGAATTTATCCTAGATAAAGTGATATACTATGTGTATAAGATTTAGGAGGTGTTCACATGACAGTAGATACAAACACAATGGTTTCAATTACAGAAGCAAATCAGAATTTTTCAAAAGTTGCAAGATTAGTAGATGAACTTGGTTCAGTTGTTATACTTAAGAATAATGCGCCAAGATATTTGGTAATAGATTTTAGTAAGGCAGATGAATGTGCAGTGGCTAAAGATGAAGATGTGCTTGCGATTTCAAAGAGATTACTTGCACAGAACAAAGAGGCTTATGAGGTGCTTGCCAAATGAAAAGACTGAGCAAAGAGCAAATTCTGATGCTCCATTCACAGCTCATTGAACAGACTGGTGGAAAAGATGGTGTGAGAGATTTTAATTTGCTGGAATCAGCCATTGAGACACCATTTCAAGCATTTGGCGGAGAAGAATTATATCCAACAACACAAGCAAAAGGCACACGACTCGGCTATGGCTTGATTAAAAATCATTGTATGTTGGACGGAAACAAACGCATTGGAACTCATGCGATGCTTGTATTCTTTGCCTTGAATGGAATTGAGTTACAGTATACACAAAAAGAACTATATGAAATGGTTCTTGCAGTAGCGGATGGTAGCTTGATGTATGAAGATATGCTTAAATGGGTATTGAACCATCAAGGGTAGTGATTGTCAAAGGATATTGTTTAAAGTGGAGAAACATAAAATAGGTGTAACACAGGCAGGAAATAAGGGTACTATGAAAGAGAATAAAAAGGACAATCAGACCACTGCCCTTTGCTTTATCAGCCAAGTGGCAGGTCGTGGAAAATTGTATATTGTTATTTTGCTGCTGGTGCAGATGGTTCTCGGTATCAGCAGTGTTTTTTATGCCCTTTTGCTTCGGGGAATCATAGATGCTGCCGTATCCCACGATAAGGACGGGATGATGTTACATATCCTTTTCTTTGCTTCCCTTGTGGTGGGCAGATTGCCCTTCGGGCTCTGCTTCGCCTTTTGGAGGAATTTTCCAAATCAACCTATGAGAATGCCTTTAAGAAAAGGATCTTTCGTGAGCTTCTGATGAGGGATTATGGAAAAGTGACTGCCGTGCATTCCGGGGAATGGATGAACCGCCTGACCTCAGATACGGTGGTTGAATATTCTTGCGGCTCGAAATCGCGAATCCGGAAATTTGGAAATCAGAATTCCAGTAATCGGAAATCATCTTTTTTGTGCTTAATTACAGTTCCATTTCTATAGGAATATTTGTCAAGGCCTTGCCGCATCTGCGGTGCGTAGCATCCTTTACGAATATTCCTGTAGAAATTATGATTGAGTATGCACAAAAGAGAATCTAAAAAGTGATTTCCATACGCCGGACAGGTGATGGATTTCGCTACGGATTATTCAGTGGTGGTAGCGGAAGGACTTGCAATACTCCTGTTCACTTGTTGTAAATGAAACAGAAAAGATACTTTCAAGGGAGAACTGAGACCGGCTTTACAATGCTTGAAACCAGATAGGCAGAGCTGTCGAAACACGACAAAATCCGCTTCTTAAGGCGTAGAATGAAAGGATAGAGATATGAAATTTGTAATTCAGAGAGTGACAAAAGCAAGTGTGACGGTAGAGGGGAATGTTATCGGGGCTATCGGAAGGGGATTTCTGGTGCTTGTCGGAGTGGGTGACGGGGATACGAAGGAAATTGCGGATAAGTACGTAAAAAAGCTTCTGGGACTGCGGATTTTTGAGGATGCGGATGGAAAAACCAATCTGTCTTTAAAGGATGTAGGAGGAGAACTGCTGTTGATTTCCCAGTTTACACTGTATGCGGACTGCCGCAAGGGAAACCGCCCGTCTTTCATCAATGCAGGCGCACCGGAATTGGCGAAGGGGCTGTATGAGTACGTGATTGAAAGCTGTAAAAAAGAGGGCTATCCGGTTCAGACTATAATGGTTCAGTTGTCAAGACAAAAATCAGAGATTTTTATAATGAACTGATAT
>CALZBV010000074.1 GCA_945622055.1 uncultured Clostridia bacterium | reverse complement strand
TTCATCATCAGGGTAAACAGTGTTTCATTCGTCTTCCAGTTTGCCTTAAAAAATGCCGGAATAAATGCCCAGACCGCACCTGCTGTCACGCTGGTAAGAAACATTACCAGGAACAGAACCGGAGTCGGAAGGCTTTCTCCGAAAAAGGTCATAGTCAGTGCAGTCATCAGCGCACCAATCAGAATCTGTCCCTCCGCACCGATATTCCAGAATTTCATCTTAAATGCCGGAGCAAGTGCAATTCCGACAATCAACAGTCCGGACAAATCACGAAGTGCCCAGGAAAATCTCATTTTGTTTCCGAAGGTTCCCTTAAACATAACACCGTACACGGAAAAGGGATTCAGTCCCGTGACCAGGAAAATAAAAACAGCATCCACAATAAGCGCTACCAGAATGGACACCGCAATCGTCAGGATTCTTGTGCTTTTCTTGACACCGTCACGCTTCGCAATTCGAAGGAACGGCTCTTTTACGGTTGCATTACTGCTCATCTTCATTTCCTCCCGTCACAGCTTCTTTCGTTGCCTCTGTCATCGTCATCAGACGTCCAACCTCCTCCTTCGTGGAAGTACGTCCATCCACGATGCCGGTGACACGGCCACCACACAATACCAGAATACGGTCACAAAGCTCCAGTAAGACGTCCAGGTCTTCACCGACATACAGCACTGCAACGCCCTTTTCCTTCTGTTCATTTAACAGACGGTAGATTGTATATGAAGTATTGATATCGAGTCCGCGCACTGCATACGCAGTCATAAGTACAATCGGAGACTCTGCAATTTCACGTCCCACCAGAACCTTCTGCACATTACCGCCGGACAGACGTGATACCGGAGTCGAAATTCCCGGCGTTACAACCTCAAGCTCTTCCTTTACCTGCTGTGCAAGTGTCTTCGGACTTTTGCGGTCAAGAAGGAAAAATTTACCTTTTTCATAGCTTTTCAGCATCATATTTCCCGTCATGCCCATGGAGCCGACCAGTCCCATTCCGAGACGGTCCTCCGGAACAAAGGACAAATGCACCCCGGCCGCACGAATTGCCTTTGGCGTCTTTCCGACCAGTTCCACGCTTTCCAGCTTAAACGGCGGGTAAAACTGAACGCTGCTGTCTTTCTCGGTTGTCTGAAGTCCTGCAATTGCTTCCAAAAGCTCCTTTTGTCCATTGCCGGACACACCTGCAATTCCGAGTATCTCTCCACCAAACACTTCAAAGCTGACATCATTCAGCACACGAACGCCTTCCGCATTGGTTACCGAAAGCTTCTTGATTTCCAGGCGCTTCATGCGGTTTTTCGGTTCCGGGCGGTCGATATTTAAGGTAACCTTCTTTCCGACCATCATCTCCGTGAGGGAATCCACGCTGGCCTCTGCAGTCGGCACTGCACCGATGTATTCTCCCTTTCGCAGAATGGCAACCCGGTCAGAAACGGCCAAAACCTCCTGAAGCTTATGCGTGATGATGATAATTGCCTTGCCGTCCTTTTGCATGTTGCGGATTACCGCAAACAGCTTTTCTGTCTCCTGCGGCGTCAGAACCGCCGTCGGCTCATCCAGAATCAGAATCTCCGCCCCGCGATACAGTACCTTGATAATCTCAAGCGTCTGCTTCTGGGACACACTCATGGAATACACCTTTTGGTCCAGATCAAGCTCAAAATGATACCGGTCACAGATTGCCTGTGCTTTTTTCTTCACTTCATTTAAATCAAAGCGCTCTGTTTTCTCCAAACCAAGCGCAATATTTTCCGTTGCCGTAAATACATCCACCAGCTTAAAGTGCTGATGCACCATTCCGATTCCGAATGCATACGCATCCTTCGGAGAACGGATTTCTGCAGGCTTACCGTTTACCAGAATCTGACCGCTGTCCTGATAATAAATACCGGCAAGCATATTCATTAACGTTGTCTTACCGCTTCCGTTTTCACCAAGCAGTGATAAAACCTCACCGCGATACACCTCCATTGTCACATTGTCATTTGCAACTACGCGGCCAAAG
The DNA here is from genome assembly GCA_945622055.1 of uncultured Clostridia bacterium. Taxonomy (GTDB): domain Bacteria; phylum Bacillota; class Clostridia; order Lachnospirales; family Lachnospiraceae; genus SIG307. The sequence continues at coordinate 7,795 of CALZBV010000074.1, read as the reverse complement.
GTTTTCGTAATGTTTTGAAACTGAACTGCACACTCCACTTGGGTTTACTCCCCCTTTTCCGAATGTAATCTGTCGCCGGTGTTCCGGCAAATATATCCACTTTCCATTGTACTACAAATTAACCCAAAAATACAAGGGGAGTTTTCACTCCCCCTGCAAATCCAAAACTATTTATTTCTGTCACTTATTCTGCAGCGTTCTCGGTAATACCATCAATACGGATAGAGAAATACGGAGCACTACGGAAATCAGACTCTGCGAAAGCGCCGTCCTTGATACACTCAACGGTCTCACCCTCGTAAATCGGCTGCATAGCAACCCAATCCATGAAGGAGAGGTTTACCTTACAGCTGGTTACGTGCTTGTCTGCATCAACCGTAACCGTGCAGGTGCCCTGATCAGCACTTACGGTAAACTTAGAGGTATCAAACACCTTTAAGGAACCGTCCTTTAACTTTGCAATCACGCCATCCACATACTCAGCGGTGCCGGCCGCACAGGAATCACCTAACTTCGTGATAGCAACAGCGTCCTTTGCGTAGCCCTCTGCCCAGTCAGCAGAAAGCTTCTCGCCGTCCATAAGCTTCTTCATTGCATCCACATAGAATACCTTCCAGTTGTTGGTTGCAGAGGTAAGAGCAGCGGTCGGAGCGGTCTCTAACATATCTACGTTGTAACCGACGGAGTAGCAGATTTTACCGGAATTTAAAAGCTTCTGAACGGCTGCCGGAGCACCGGTAGAGTCAGCATGCTGTCCGATGATAACACAGCCCTTGGCAACAAGCGCCTCAGCTGCAGCTGCTTCCTTATCGATATCAAACCAGGAATTGGTGTACTTAACATCCATAACCACGTTCGGAACTACACTCTTGATACCAAGATAGAAAGCGGTGTAACCGGAAACTACCTCAGCGTAATCGAATGCGCCAACATAACCAACCTTAACATTGCCGTCTGCATCAAAGCTCTCCGGCTGAACAGAAGCGGTAAGGGTGTTGGAATCGAGAAGCTCCTTTAACTTAAGACCAGCAACAACACCGGAAATGTAACGGGACTCATATACTCTGGTAAATGCATTCTTCATGTTGTCCTGTCCGCAGATTGCTGCAAAATCACCTGTCATGGAAACAAAGGTAACATCCTTAAATTCCTCTGCTGCCTGAACCATGAAGGTCTGATGGCCATAGCTGTTGGAAATAATCATGTTGCAGCCTGCTGCAACAAGGTCTGCTGCTGCGTCATAGCACTTGGAGTTCTCTTCTACCTTGTACTTCCAAATGATATCGCTGTCTGCAATCTTAAGCTCAGCTGCTGCTGCCTTAATTCCATCCATATGTGCCTTGGTGTAGCCCTCGGTATCGTCACCAATCAGGATAACGCCTACCTTGATTCCGTTGCTGCCGTCATTTTTCTTACCACAAGCGCCAAAGCAGGTAATGAGCATAGCGCAAACGAGTAAGAGGCGAACTAACTTTTTCATTTTCTTTTCCTCCTATATAATGTAACGTTTGAAAAGTACACGGGCATTATATACTATACGACAAAAAAATGCAAGAAAATTATTTTGGCGGTTCTCAAAAAGAACAGCTGTAAAGCATGTCGAGTTCCTGTACGGTCAGAACAGGTACTTCCCATTCCTGCACGAAGCCTACTGCCGTGAGCGCACAATTGCCTTTCCTTTCCATTTTCCCATTTTCCAGCGAATGAGAACAATCATTCCGCGGCAGCATTCATCAGCTGCGGTTCCCATAAAAATTCCCGCAACGCCGATTCCAAGTGCAACACCACAGCCATAACCGACCCCGATTCCGATGCACCACATACAAAGCATACCGACAAGTACCGGAAACAATACATCTCCGGCCGCCTTCATGCTTCCAATGATAACAAGGTTTATTGTCCGGCCGATTTCCATGATAATACCAACCGCAAGAATCTGCCTTACCAGCCCTAATGCCTCCGTAGAAGACGTAAACAGCTTCAGGGTAAGCGGACAAAGCAGACAATTCAGGGTGGCAATCCCAACGGCCACCGGAAGTGACGTAAACAGGGTTTTCATTACGCGGCGGTCCGCAGTATCCTCTCTTCCGGCACCTACCAGATGGCCCGTAACAATCATCGTTGCCTGTGCCAGTGAATTGGAGAACACGACGGAAAACATCATAAGTGTCGACGCATACACCTTTGCATTCGTTGCCACAGGCCCCATTGCATTAACAAAGGAAAGCAGAACCAGCTGGTAAAATGAATACGCAAGATTCTCTCCTGCAGACGGAACGCCGATTTTAAGCATGCGAACAAGAATTTTTGTTGGAAACGGCAGTAAAAACCGCGGTGAAATAATTCCTATCTTATAGTGATAAAATACCGCCACTGCAATCGAAAGAGCCACAATTCTCGCCGAAATCGTGGAAATTGCAACACCCGCAACACCAAGCTCCAGCTTTTTCAGCGGACCATACAGGAACAGATAGTTTCCGAGAATGTTCACAAGGTTCATTACCAGGGAAATAATCATTCCGACTCTCGTATAACCGTGACAGCGCAAAATCTGAACCATTACGTTATAGCAGGCCTGCAAAAACAAGAGTCCGCCGACAATCTTTGTGTATGTAACCGCATCCGGGAGCTGTACATCATTTACTTTCAAAAGCGACAGAAAGCTTCTGCAAAACAGAAACATAACCGCACTCATAAACACACCGAATACTAAATTCACAATAAATGCGAGGGAATAAATCTGGTTCATGTTTTCGGTCCTGTTTGCACCAAGATACTGCGATACAACAACACCGGTTGCACTCGCGATAACACCAAACATCAGAACAAACAGAGTCATCATCTGGTTTGCGTTTCCGACTGCTCCCACCGCATTTTCCGAGTAACGGCTGATCATCATCGTATCGATATTATTCAGTAATATGTTTAGCAGCATTTCCGCAAATAACGGTCCTGCAAGAATCAGCATGGAGGTTTTTTCATCAATTTTTCTGACAGCTGTCTGTTTCATATATGCATACCCCACGAAATGGCGGAGCTCTCCTTTCCCTGTTCGCATTTCGCTTATTATATTATATCTTTTTTTACTTTCTTTCAAGATTAAATCTGCATATACTTATATATTCATTTTTTGAATAATTTTGTGGAAAATGACATAACCACCTCTTTTTAAAGTTTTTCATGAAGTTTCTTTATTCAATTAAAGTAATCAAGCAATTCTGTGTTATGTTAATTTATCTATATTTCCATTTTATTTTTTTACTTCCATTTATGTTTAAAATGTTGTATACTTACACTGTATCCAATGGATACCAAATTTACCTGCTCGAAAGGAGTTCCTTATGATTGCACAAACACCACCTATGGGTTGGAACAGCTGGGACTGCTACGGTGCAGCCGTTACCGAGGATATTGTCCGCGCCAATGCTGATTATATGGCAAAGCACCTCGCACAATACGGCTGGAACTATATTGTTGTTGATATCCAGTGGTATGAGCCTGCGGCAAAATCCCACTGCTATAACAGCTTTACCGAGCTTTGCATGGACGAATATTCCCGTCTGATTCCGGCTGTCAACCGTTTCCCGTCTTCTGCTGACGGCAAGGGCTTTGCACCGCTTGCGGAGTATGTTCACTCCCTTGGATTGAAATTCGGCATTCACATTATGCGCGGTATTCCGCGTCAGGCAGTTCATCAGAACACCGCGATTTTAGGCACGGAAAAGACCGCACGTGAAATAGCCGCTACGGCAAGCATCTGTGACTGGAATACCGATATGTATGGTGTTGACTGTAAAAACGAGGCCGGTCAGTGCTATTACAACAGTCTGTTTGAGCTCTATGCCTCCTGGGGCGTAGATTTTGTTAAGGTTGATGATATCTGCCGTGGCTATCCGGTCTCCGAAATCGAAGCAATTTCCAAGGCCATTGCTGCCTGCGGACGTGATATCGTACTCTCCCTTTCCCCGGGACCGGCCCGCCTTGATACTGCAGAACATATGAAGGAGCATGCCAACATGTGGCGTATTACCGATGATTTCTGGGACCGCTGGGAGCTTCTTTATAATATGTTTGAACGCGCGGAAAAATGGTGCATACACTCCGGCATCAACAACGGTCAGGGACGCTGGCCGGACGCTGATATGCTTCCGATCGGACCGATTAACCAGGTCTACGGAAAAGAAAACCGCACCCGCTTTACCGAAGCCGAACAGCTCACAATGATGACTCTTTGGAGCATACTGCGCTCTCCACTCATGATTGGAGGCGATATGACCGGCTTTGATGATTTTACCATGAGCCTGTTAAATAACCGGGATTTAATCGATGTTTTGTGGCATACACATTCCGCACATCCGCTGTTTCGTAAAAAGACAGACACCGCAGAGACCACTGCATGGCTTTCCACCTATGAAAACGGTGATTTCTGTGTTGCACTCTTTAATCTTGGAGAAACGAATGCATCCGTGACGGCAACGGTTCCGTTTGGAACAAGCTTTACCGTTACCAACCTTTGGACAAAGCAGCTAAGCGATACAACCAACGGTTCCGTTACCGCTACGCTGGCTCCGCATGCCTGCGCTATGTATCGTTTTTCCTGCAGAAAATAGGTGAGATTCCCTATAAGAAAAGATTTTCGCCCTATATTAGTTTGCTAATTGACATTCGAAGTCAATCATTGTATACTAATATCAGAACTTTTTGCTGCCCTTTTTCAGACGCAGCAGCTTAATTTTTGAATCAACAGGAGGATTCTTACCATGGCAAAGAAGCTTGGCCTAAACCCATACCTTCCGTCCTGGGAATATATTCCGGACGGCGAACCGTATGTGTTCGGAGACCGTGTCTATGTTTACGGCTCCCATGACTTTTATAACGGACATGTTTTCTGTCTCGGAGACTATGTATGCTGGTCTGCACCGGTTGATGATCTTGGCAACTGGCGGTATGAGGGCGTTATCTATCCGAAGACTACTGACCCGTTAAATACAGACGGCAAGATGTGTCTTTATGCACCGGACGTTACCGTCGGACCGGACGGCAGATACTATCTGTATTATGTACTGGATCATGTTTCCGTAGTTTCCGTTGCAGTCTGCGACACTCCGGCCGGAAAATATGAATTCTATGGATATGTGCATTATGAAGATGGCACCCGTCTCGGTGAAAAGCCGGGCGACGAGCCGCAGTTCGACCCGGGTGTGCTGACCGAAGGGGACCGCACCTACCTTTACACCGGCTTTTGCGGTCGCGGCGATAAGAGCAGAACCGGTACGCAGGCAACCGTACTCGGACCGGATATGCTTACCATTATCGAGGCTCCGAAGATTGTTGCACCGGGTTCCGAATACAGCGCAGGCACCGGCTTTTCCGGTCATGCCTTCTTTGAAGCTCCGTCCATCCGTAAAATCGGTGATACCTATTACTTAATCTACTCTTCCGAGGTAATGCATGAGCTCTGCTATGCAACCGCGAAGAAGCCGACCGACAAATTTACCTACGGCGGCGTAATCGTCAGCAACAGTGATATGCACATTGACACCTACAAACCGGCAGATATGCCGGCCGCATACGGTGCAAACAATCATGGAAGCATCGTACAGATTGGTTCCCAGTGGTATATCTTCTACCATCGTCAGACCAACGGTACCTGGTACAGCCGTCAGGGCTGTGCTGAGCCGATTACCGTTCTTTCCGACGGAACGATTCCGCAGGTTGAGATTACGTCCTGTGGCTTAAACGGCGGTCCTCTCCCCGGGGTTGGAGAGTATGCGGGATACCTTGCATGCAACTTATTCATGCTTGATAATCCGCGGATGTATGTCGGCGATGCACACTGTCCGAAGGTAATGCAGGACGGGCGTGATGGCGATGAGGAAATCGGCTACATCGGAAACATTACCGATAAAGCAACCGCAGGCTTTAAGTACTTCGACTGTAAGGGCGTTAAAAAGGTTGCGCTTACCTGCCGCGGCTACGGCAACGGAACCTTTGAGATTAAAACCGCCTGGGACGGGCCGGTACTTGGCACCGTTACGCTCCAGTACACCAATGTCTGGGAGCGCTATGAGACCGAATGTAACCTTCCGGACGGCGTCAATGCGATTTACCTCACCTACAGAGACGGAGGAAATGTCAGCCTGAAATCCTTTGAGCTGATTACGGAATAAAATAAGAGAGGGGTTATTGTATGCTTAGAAAAGTAATGACAGAAAACGGTATTGTAAAGGGTTTGCCGGCTGCCGACCCGCGTATTACTTCCTTTAAAGGAATCCCGTTCGCCGCTCCGCCGGTCGGCGAAAATCGCTGGCGCGCACCGCAGCCATGCAAAAACTGGGAGGGCGAGCTGGAGGCTTACCAGTTTGGTCCTATTTCCGTACAGAATACTCCGGGGCTCGGAACCGACATCTACTGTAAGGAATGGCACGTTGACCCGGAGATTGCCATGAGCGAGGACTGTCTGTACTTAAATGTATGGACAAATGCAAAAAGTGCCGACGAAAAGCTTCCGGTACTTATCTGGTTCTTTGGTGGCGGCTTCCAGTGGGGATACCCGGCCGAAATGGAATTTGACGGAGAACGTTTTGCCCGTCGTGGTGTTGTTGTTGTATCCGTAAACTACCGTCTGAATGTGTTCGGATTTTTGGCACATCCGGAACTGACCGCTGCCCAGCCGGACGCACCAACCAATTTCGGTCTTTTGGACCAGCAGGCCGGAATCCGCTGGGTAAAGAGAAATATCGCTGCCTTCGGTGGCGACCCTGAGAACATCACCCTCGCAGGTCAGTCCGCCGGCGGTGGAAGCGTTATGTCACAGATTACCAGTCCGGGCAACAAAGGACTGTTCCAAAAAGCAATCGTATTAAGCGGTGTGATTCGCAATCCGTACGGACCGGGTGGCATTCTCCCTACATCACTTTCCGAGGCAGAGGCAAACGGAAAAGGCTTTATTGATTTCCTCGGTGTTTCCTCTGTGGACGAAGCAAGAAGCATAGACCCGGTTACACTCCTTTCCAAATATGACGAATATGTAAAAACACATCCTCGCTTCTTCCCAATGGTGGATGGCAGGTTTACCGTAGAGGACCCGTTCTACTGTGTAGCCCGCAACAAACACCTGGATGTCCAGATTTTAGCCGGTAATACAAAGGACGAATTCCCGAATTTCATTCCGGCAAAAACAAAAGAAGAGCTTGCACAAAAGGCAAAGGAAATCTTTGGTGAGGATGCAGAGAAGTTTCTTGCCCTCCCGGAAGCAAACGTTTTGTTCGGTAATTTTGCCTTTGCACCTGTCAGTGGAATCGAATGCTCCGTCAAAGAGATGTTTACCCAGTCTGCCGCACACGGCAATACTGCCAATAACTACTACTACCGCTTTGATGCGGACATTCCGGGCGAGGATCATCCGGGAACGTTCCACTCTGTGGATCTCTGGTTCTTCTTTGAAACCCTGGCAAAGTGCTGGCGACCGTTCCAGGGCCGTGATTACGACCTTGCACGAAAGATCTGCAACTACATGACCAACTTCATCAAATCCGGTAACCCGAACGGTGTTGACAATGACGGAACCGAAATGCCGCTTTGGAAGCCTTATACAAAGGAAAATCCGGTAGAAATGACCTTCCGTACGGACGGGCTTGTTACCGGTGACCGCGATAAAGAAACCGAGTTCATCTCTATGCTGATGAAGGAGCTTGGAAAGAACGTATAGTTTTTATCAAGCCTTTCTTTTGGAATTCCTAATCAGAACCACCGGCTTAGCCGGTGGTTTGTTCTGGCCCTATAAGGGCCTGTT
>CALZBV010000073.1 GCA_945622055.1 uncultured Clostridia bacterium | reverse complement strand
ATAACGGTGATTATGCTTCCACAGAGAGCCCGCGTTGCTGAGAGTCGGGTGAAAAACAAGTCATCAAATGGACCGCGGAGGGTGCAGTCAAATGGGCGTTTCTTTTCGATGCCCAGAGTATTCTGCAACGTAAGACATGCGTTAGTTGTCGGGGGTATGATGGTACCCATAAGAGCGCGTTATCGTGAAGCAAGGTGGCACCGCGGATAATCATTTATTCGTCCTTGGCAGTTTTTCTGTCGGGGATTTTTTGTTTTTTGGGAAACACGGAATGAATCGTTGCTTCCTTTAAATTCTTCCAAAAGCTCCGGCAACGGAGTTTTTTTATTTTCCAGCATCTGCGAGTCCGCCAAACGGACTCAGGTTACAAAAGGAGGAGCTACATGACATTTTTTCCAACACTTGATACGGTGAAACAAATTGCTGCCACCGGAGAATACAAAGTCCTTCCGGTCAGCTGTGAGATTCTTTCGGATATCTGCACTCCAATCGAGGCAATCCGGATTCTGAAAAATGTATCCACGCACTGCTATCTGCTCGAGTCTGTCTCAGGAAACGAAAAATGGGGGCGCTATACGTTTCTCGGCTTCGACCCGAAGCTTGAAATCAGTTGTATCAACGGAGAAATGAAGGTCGGAAATCTCAACTTTGCAACAAAGCATCCCAAGGAAAGCCTTCGTCAGATTCTTGCCGACTATAAAAGCCCCCGGTTCGACTACCTGCCTTCCTTTACCGGCGGACTGGTAGGGTACTTCTCCTTTGACTACCTTGGCTATGCGGAACCGACGATTCGTACAGGCGGTGATGACCCGGATGCCTTTAAGGACCTTGATCTCATGCTGTTTGATAAAGTCATTGCATTTGACAATTTTCATCAGAAAATTATTTTAATCGCAAATATGCCGCTCTCCGACCCGGAAACCGGATATAACAAAGCGGTTCTTGAGCTTAAGCAGATGGTTTCCCTTCTCCGTACCGGAGAGAAAAAGGCAGAACCAAAAGGACACCTGACCGGCGAGGTCACTCCTCTGTTTGATAAGACTACCTATTGTGACATGGTGGAAAAGGCCAAGCATCATATTCACGAAGGCGATATTTTTCAGATTGTCCTTTCCAACCGGCTTAGTGCACCATTCTCCGGAAGCCTGTTTGATACCTACCGTGTACTGCGGACGATAAACCCTTCACCGTACATGTTTTATTTTTCCGGCACAGACGTAGAAATCGCAGGTGCCTCTCCGGAAACACTGGTGAAGCTGGAAAACGGAATCCTCCATACCTTTCCTCTTGCCGGAACAAGACCGCGCGGAAAGACGGAGGCTGAGGATAAAGCCCTGGAAAAAGAACTCCTGCAGGACGAAAAGGAGCTTGCGGAACACAATATGCTGGTAGATTTGGGACGAAATGATCTCGGAAAAATCAGCAAATTCGGCACGGTACAGGTCGAAAAGCTCCACTCCATCGAACGTTACTCGCATGTGATGCATATCGGGTCCACCGTACGCGGAGAAATTCTTCCTGACAAAGATGCATTGGATGCAATTGATGCTGTCCTTCCTGCCGGCACTTTATCCGGTGCACCGAAAATCCGTGCCTGCCAGCTCATCGGCGAACTGGAGCAGAACAAACGCGGCGTTTACGGCGGTGCAATCGGTTATGTGGACTTCACCGGAAACATGGACACCTGCATCGCAATCCGTATCGCATACAAAAAGAACAATACCGTGTTCATCCGCAGCGGAGCAGGAATTGTTGCCGATTCTGTGCCGGAGAAGGAATACGAGGAATGTATTAACAAAGCAAAGGCCGTTGTCAATGCACTGCGGCTTGCAGAGGAGGGTGAATTATGACGTTACTGATTGATAATTATGACAGCTTTTCCTACAACCTTTATCAACTGGTCGGCGAACTGAACCCGGACATCCGCGTTATCCGCAACGATGAAATGACCGTTGAGGAAATCAAAGCCCTCTCCCCGGACCGGATTATTCTTTCTCCCGGCCCGGGACGTCCGGAGGATGCCGGAATTATTATAGAAGTCGCAAAAAAGCTCGGAAAAACAATTCCAACGTTAGGTGTCTGCCTCGGTCATCAGGCCATCTGTGCTGCCTTCGGCGCAACTGTTACCTACGCAAAACAGCTGATGCACGGAAAACAATCCGACGTGGAATTTGATTCCGATTGTCTACTCTTTCGTGAATGTCCGCGGGTTGCACCGGTTGCAAGATATCACTCCCTGGCTGCAGCTGCCGACACCATGCCGGACTGCCTGAAAATTACTGCGCGCACCAGGGACGGCGAGATTATGGCTGTGGAGCACAGAGACTACCCGATTTACGGAGTCCAGTTCCATCCGGAATCCATTCTGACACCAAACGGAAAAGAAATGCTGAAGTGTTTTATGGAAGGAAAGAACTTATAGAAAACAAAGGAGGCTTTCAAACATGATTAAAGAAGCAATCGTAAAAATCGTAAACAAGCAGGATCTTACCTATGATGAAGCTTACACCGTAATGAATGAGATTATGAGCGGTGAAACGTCACCGACACAAAACGCCGCATTTTTGGCTGCTCTTTCCACTAAAAGTGCAAAGGCCGAGACAACGGATGAAATTGCCGGATGTGCGGCAGCCATGCGTGACCATGCAACCAGAGTGGAATATAAGGACGATATTTTTGAAATCGTCGGCACCGGCGGTGATAATGCACACAGCTTCAATATTTCCACCACCTCCGCACTCGTTGCCGCTGCCGGTGGCATGAAGGTGGCAAAACACGGGAACCGTGCTGCTTCCTCCAAATGCGGAACTGCAGATTGTCTGGAGGCGCTCGGTGTCAATATTGAGCAGAGTCCGGAAAAATGTCAGGAGCTTCTCGACCGTGTGGGCATGTGCTTCTTCTTCGCACAGAAATACCACTCCTCTATGAAATATGTCGGACCAATCCGTAAAGAGCTTGGTTTCCGCACTGTTTTTAATATTCTCGGGCCTCTTACCAACCCGGGCAGTCCGAAAATGCAGCTTCTTGGTGTCTACGATGAATATCTGGTAGAGCCGCTTGCACAGGTTTTGTGTAGCCTCGGCGTGAAGCGGGGTATGGTCGTATACGGTCAGGATAAGCTTGACGAAATCTCCTTAAGCTCTCCGACCACCGTTTGTGAGTTCAAGGACGGCTGGTACAAAACCTATACCATTACCCCGGAGCAGTTCGGACTTACCCGCTGTGCCAAGGAAGATTTAGTCGGCGGTACTCCTGAGGAAAATGCCGCAATCACCCGTGCAATCCTAAACGGCGAAAAGGGTCCGAAGCGTGACGCCGTATTGATGAATGCAGGAGCCGCTCTTTATATCGGTCAGAAGGCCGACAGCCTGTCTGCAGGCATTGCTCTTGCTGCCGAACTCATCGATTCCGGCAAAGCCGCTGCCGTGCTTGAAAACCTTATTAAGGTCAGCAACAGCTGATGGGAGGTAACGTGAAACTATGAGCATACTGGATGAGCTTGCTGCCCATGCGAAGGAACGCACGGAGCTTGCCAAAAAAACACTTTCTGCGACAGAAATAAGAAGACTTGCCGAGGCACTGCCGCGAGGCACCTTTTCCTTTGAACACGCCTTAAAAAAACCGGGCCTTTCCTTTATCTGTGAATGTAAAAAGGCCTCTCCGTCCAAAGGGCTGATTGCACCGGATTTTCCGTATCTGCAGATTGCAAAGGATTACGAGGCCGCGGGAGCCGATGCCATTTCTGTCCTTACGGAGCCAAAGTGGTTTCTCGGAAAGGATTCCTACCTTCGTGAAATTACAGAGACCGTATCGGTTCCATGTATCCGAAAGGACTTTACGGTAGACGAATACATGATTTATGAAGCTAAGCTGCTCGGTGCCTCTGCGGTACTTCTGATCTGCTCGATTCTATCCCCATCGCAGCTTTCGGAATATCGCTCCATCTGTGATGTTCTCGGACTCTCCGCTCTCGTGGAAACCCATGACGAGAGTGAGGTTGAAACCGCACTAATGAGCGGAGCACGTATTGTTGGTGTAAACAACCGGAACCTGAAGGATTTTTCCGTTGATACCGAAAACAGCAGGCGTCTTCGCACCCTGATTCCGTCAGATGTCCTGTTTGTTTCGGAAAGCGGAGTCAAAACACCGGAGGATATTGCAGCACTTCATGCGCTTGGTGCGGATGCCGTCCTCATCGGAGAAACTCTGATGCGGGCCCCGGATAAAGCAAAGCTGCTTGCCACGTTTCGGGCTGCCGCACATTAATGTAGTTTCACAGAAGGGAGACCTACTTGAATCACTTGTTTTTTCAAAACGAGCCTCATACCTGCATCCGGATTCCTAAAATAAAGCTTTGCGGTCTTACCCGGTTGGAGGATATCGAGACGGTAAATGAGCTTATGCCGGAGTTTGTCGGCTTTGTATTTGCCAAAAAGAGCAGACGGTATCTTTCTCCGTCCGATGCAAAGCTTCTTCGTAAGCACTTAAAGCCCGGCATCCTCCCGGTCGGTGTCTTTGTCAATGAAGACCCGAAACAAATTGCTGCACTGCTTGCATCCGGTACCATCTCCGTCGTACAGCTGCATGGCAGTGAAGACGAAGCCTACCTCTCTGCCCTGCGGCAATTGACCGACTGTCCCCTTCTAAAGGCGTTTCGTATCGACGGTAAGGAGGATGTACTTCGGGCATCTGCCTGCAGTGCAGATGGTATTCTGGTTGATTCCGGCACCGGAGGAACCGGAACCACCTTTGACTGGAGCCTGCTAAAGGACCTCTCGCGCCCGTTTTTTCTGGCCGGAGGATTAACGCTTTCTAACACCCGAAGGGCAATTGACTCTGTCTCCCCCTTTGCCGTGGATATAAGCTCAGGCATTGAAACCAACGGTAAAAAAGACCCAGATAAAATGAGAAAATTTGTCCGGCTCGTGCGCGAACCGGACGGAAAGGATATACTATGACAAATCAAAACGGACGCTTTGGAATTCATGGTGGTCAATACATCCCGGAGACCCTGATGAATGCCGTAATTGAACTGGAAAGGGCGTACAACTACTACAAGGAGGACCCGGACTTTAACCGCGAGCTTACCGGGCTGTTCAATGATTATGCCGGAAGACCGTCCCGCCTTTACTTCGCCGAGAAAATGACAAAGGACCTGGGAGGTCCGAAAATTTACTTAAAGCGTGAGGACCTCAATCATACCGGTGCCCACAAGATTAACAATGTACTCGGCCAGGCCCTGCTTGCCAAAAAAATGGGGAAAACCAGACTGATTGCTGAAACCGGTGCAGGGCAGCATGGTGTTGCCACTGCCACTGCCGCTGCCCTGATGGGTATGGAATGCGTTGTTTTCATGGGAGAAGAGGACACCATCCGTCAGGCTCTGAATGTATACCGCATGCGCCTGCTCGGTGCTGAGGTAATTCCTGTCAAATCAGGCACAAAGACCTTAAAGGACGCTGTTTCAGAGGCAATGCGTGAATGGACCAGCCGGATTTCCGACACCCATTACTGCCTCGGTTCTGTTATGGGACCGCACCCGTTCCCAACGATTGTGCGTGATTTTCAGGCCGTCATCTCCAAGGAGATTAAGCAGCAGCTGCTGGATAAAGAAGGACGGCTTCCGGATGCCGTTCTTGCCTGTGTCGGTGGCGGTTCAAATGCAATCGGAACCTTTTATCATTTTATTAACGATCCCTCTGTCCGCCTGATCGGCTGTGAAGCTGCCGGCCGTGGCATTGACACATGGGAAACTGCCGCAACCATCAGCACCGGAAAGCTGGGTATTTTTCACGGCATGAAATCTTATTTCTGTCAGGACAAATATGGTCAGATTGCTCCGGTATACTCCATTTCCGCAGGTCTTGATTATCCGGGAATCGGACCGGAGCATGCTCATCTGCATGACATCGGGCGTGCTGAGTACGTTCCGGTAACCGATGAGGAGGCTGTCAATGCCTTTGAATATCTTGCAAAAACGGAGGGCATCATCCCGGCCATCGAATCTGCACATGCGGTTGCGCATGCAATGAAGCTTGCAAAGGAGATGACCAAAGAACAGATTATGGTCATTACCATTTCCGGCAGAGGCGACAAGGACTGCGCTGCCATTGCACGTTACAGAGGGGAGGATCTTCATGAGTAAAATACAAAACGCTTTCAAAAACGGAAAGGCTTTCATCCCATTTATTACCTGCGGGGACCCGGATCTCGCCACCACCGCTGCCGTTGTTCGTTCCGCAGTCGCTGCAGGTGCCGATTTGATTGAACTCGGAATTCCGTTTTCCGATCCGACAGCGGAAGGTCCTGTCATTCAGGCAGCGAATCTCCGGGCGCTTTCCGGAAATGTTACCACCGATTCCATTTTTGAGCTTGTGCGGGAGCTTCGTAAGGATATTACCATTCCATTCGTTTTCATGACCTATGCAAACGTTGTCTTTTCTTACGGCTCGGAACGCTTTATCTCCACCTGTAAAGAAATCGGAATTGACGGAATCATTCTTCCGGACATTCCGTTTGAAGAAAAGGAAGAATTTCTTCCGCTCTGCACCCGCTATGACGTGGATCTGATTTCCATGATTGCTCCTACCTCAAAGGACCGTATCGCCATGATTGCAAAGGAGGCTACCGGCTTCATTTATCTGGTTTCCAGTCTTGGCGTAACCGGTGTACGAAGCGAAATCACAACTGACCTTGCCTCAATCGTTGAGGTTATTCGTGCAAATACTTCTGTTCCATGTGCCATTGGCTTTGGTATCTCCACCCCAAAACAGGCCGCCAAAATGGCAGGGATTTCCAACGGGGCCATTGTAGGCTCTGCAATTATCAAGCTTTTGGAGGCGCACGGCACCGATGCCCCGCGCCACATCGGAGATTATGTAAAGAGCATGAAGGATGCACTGCTTCCCTTATAATAAAAGAGTCCGCCACCGGACTCTTCTGCCTGGCGCGATGGGAGCACATCTCCCATCGCGCTAATGTGCATTTTTAGGAAAGCGCTGAATTATCAGTACTTTCCTAACAAATTTCCAATCAAAGGAGCTACAACATGAAAAAAATTTGGAATATGATATCACTCCTCCCACTGCTTTTTATGCTTTATATCATTTTTTTCTTCTCCGCACAGGACGGAAACACCTCCGGTTCCCTGAGCCTTCGGATTTGCTCCTTTTTGGTTGGAATATCCGATCATCTCTTTCACCTTGAACTGTCCCCGATCCGTATGAACGAGCTGGCTCAGTCCTTACAGCTTCTGGTACGTAAGTGTGCCCACATGACCGAATATTTTATTCTGGCATTTACCATATATCTGCCGCTTCATGTCCTTCTTCCAAAGCAGCTGCACCTTCTGCGTTTTCAACACCCAAAGCTTTTGGCTACGTTTTTCCTCGGAGTCCTGTTTGCAGCTTTGGATGAATTTCACCAGCACTTTGTTCCGGGACGCTGCGGAACACCGGTTGATGTTTTGATTGACACAATCGGCATCACCGTTGCCTGTCTTTTCCTGTACCTCGGTACACGGTCGGCTCTTCGCAAAAGGATTTCCTTCGGCGGCTGACCTTTTCGGAAAACAACGTATTCCTCTTTCTTCATGGAAACGCCGGACGAATCACTGCTTACTTAGTACCCCTCTATGCTCCGCGAGCTCTGTTTCCGTTTCTAATATGCGCTCAAGCAGCGTTTCCTGATCATGCTCGAGTGCGTCAACCGCATTCTGCAGTTCCATCAGCTTCGTATAATCACTCGCAAGCTCAGGTGCCATAAGCTGCATCTGAAGCTCTGCTGCCCTTTGCTCATCCTCCTCCAGCTGTTTTTCATATTTTTCAAGCTGACGCTCCAGACGACTGATAATCTTTAACGGGTTATAATACGTTTTTTTGTCAAAAACATCGGATAAAGTCGGAGTTCCGTCCGAAGCCACATTCCCGCCTTGTATCCCCGTGCCGGTCTGTATGCTGTTTTTCCCATTTACACCGGTTCCCTCTTCCCGGAATGCTGCATTTTTCCCGGATGCCGTTCCGTTTCTTCCGGCTTCCTTCTGCTTTTCCTCCAGAAATTCCTCATAATTCATGTGATACTGCTTCACATCCGTTGGTGTAAATTCCAGAATCCCGGTTGCAATCCGGCTGATGAAATAGCGGTCATGTGATACAAACAGAACCGTACCCTCATACTCCTGCAGCATCTGCTCCAGTGCATCCTTTCCAATCAAATCCATATGATTTGTCGGCTCATCAAGAATGAGCAGGTTCGGACGCGTCTGAATCAACTTGCAAAGCGCCAGGCGTACCTTTTCTCCTCCCGACAGCTGTCCCATTTTTTTCTCTGCTTCTTCTCCGGAAAACAAAAAACCACCAAGCGCACTTCGCACCTCTTCACGAAGATAATCCGGGTATTCCGCCCAGAAATTGTCCAACACCGTCTGCTTTGGGTCTACCGGCTCAAGCACCGCCTTTTGCTGATCAAAATATCCATATTCCACGTTTTGTCCAAACCGGAATTCACCGCCCAGTGCCGGAATTTCGCCGATTAACGTTTTGAGCAGTGTTGACTTTCCCTTTCCGTTTTCCCCGATAATGGCAAGCCGTTCTTTTTTCCGGAGTAAAAACGTCACCGTACTTAGCACCTTATCATAACCGATTTGCAGATTTTTGGCATTGATGACATTTGTGTAGCTTACAATACGGGGTGTATATCTGGCATGAAAGGCTTTCGTATCAAATCGTCTCGGCTTTTCGATTTTAACCATATGCTCAATGGCCATACGCTTGGAGCGCGTTGCAGCCACCTTCGTCGGTGTATTTTTCCACTGTTCAATCCAGTCAGTCAGACGCTTAATCTCCTTCTGCTGCTCTTCGTAGTCCTTTTCCTGCTTAATCAGGTCTTCTTCCTTGCGCTTTATGAATGCCGTGTAATTTCCAGCATATCGCTTGATGCGATGGTACTCTATCTCATAGGTCACATCAATGATTTTATCCAGAAACATTCGGTCATGGGATACAATAATAACTGCCTTATCATAGGTTCTCAAATACCCCTCCAGCCATTCAATCGTCGGCAAATCCAAGTGGTTGGTCGGCTCGTCCAGCAGCATGATGTCCGGACGGTTCAAAAGAAGCTTGATAAAGGCTACCTTTGTCTGCTGACCTCCGGAAAAGCTTCCAATGGGACGTTTCAGGTCCTCCAGCACAAACCCGAATTTCTGAAACATCGTTTCCATATCCTGCTTCCACGAATATCCGTGAAGCGCCTCCATTTTGTTCTGCAGGGTATCATATTCCCAAAGCAGCTCTTGCATTTTATCAGGCTGCTCTGACCGGCGATTCATCTCCGCCTCCAGCATGTGCATTCTTTCCTCGCACGCAAATACCGGTTGAAATACCTTCTTGATTTCATCCTCTACCGTAATCTCAGTATCCGTAAAATTTATCTGGCGAAGAAACCCTATTTCCTGTGTTCCGGCCACTTCAATGCCGCATTCCTCATCACTGTCCGGATTATTCATCCTGATGTCTCCTGCGATAAGCTTTAGCAGAGTAGTCTTTCCACAACCGTTTCTTCCGACAATTGCAATTTTTTCTTTATCATGCACCTCAAAGTTTACATCCTGCAAAATCACATCTGCGCCAAACTGCACCAGTGCA
The DNA here is from genome assembly GCA_945622055.1 of uncultured Clostridia bacterium. Classification (GTDB taxonomy): domain Bacteria; phylum Bacillota; class Clostridia; order Lachnospirales; family Lachnospiraceae; genus SIG307. The sequence goes on along the minus strand of CALZBV010000073.1, from coordinate 247 downwards.
TGCTTAATCTGATATCTCATAAAAACTCCATTCTATAACAGGTTCCTATAACCCCTTCATTACCTTTTCCATAACACCGGCAATGTCATCATTGATGACCAGGTCTGCCTTTGCATCAGCCGAGGTCTCACTTTTATTAATCAGAACAATTGATTCTCCGCGGAAATAATTTATCAACCCAGCCGCAGGATAAACAACCAACGATGTTCCGCCAATGATAAGCACCTCCGCTTCGGAAATCGCTCTG